>JANYHV010000152.1 GCA_025362195.1 Fimbriiglobus sp.
GCGTCAGCGACTGGAGGTGCTCGACCTCCAGTCGCTGACGCTCTTGGCTCGCCCTGGAACAATTCGATGGACATGAACCGCGTCGTCGGCAGCCACGACGTTCTTTTTGTGACCCTCGATTCACTCCGGTACGATGTCGCCCAAGACCGGCACGCTGCCGGTCGCACGCCCAACCTGTCGGCCCGTTTGCCGGCGGGTGGGTGGGAGCGGCGGCACTCCCCCGGGAGCTTCACGTTCGCGGCGCACGCGGCCTTCTTCGCCGGCTTCTTGCCGACGCCGGCGACCCCCGGCCCGCACCCGCGGCCGTTCGCCGCCCGCTTCGCCGGCAGCGAGACGACGACGGCCGACACGCACGTCTTCGACACCCCGGACATCGTCGCCGGATTTCGGCAGGCCGGTTACCACACGATCTGCGTCGGCGGCGTCGGCTTCTTCAACAAGCTGACGCCACTCGGTTCGGTCCTGCCCGCGCTCTTCGACGAGAGTCACTGGTCGCCCGCGCTCGGCGTCACCGACCCGGACTCGACGGCGAATCAGGTCGCGCTCGCCGTCGAGCGGCTGCGACTGGTGCCGCCGTCGCGGCGGGTGTTCTTGTTCGTCAACGTGTCGGCGATCCACCAGCCGAACCGGGGGTACATCCCGGGCGCGACCGAAGACAGTCTCGCCACGCACGCCGCGGCCCTAGAATACGCCGATGGTCAACTCCCGCCTCTGTTCGATGCGCTCGCCGCCCGCGGCCCCGCCTTCGCCGTCGTCTGCTCGGACCACGGCACGGCCTACGGGGAGGACGGCTACCGCGGCCACCGCCTCGCCCACCCGACCGTCTGGGACGTGCCCTACGCCGAGTTCGTTCTCGCCCCTCGGTAACAAAAAGGGGGCGCGATGAAGATTCACCCCGTACTCAACGGCAGCCCCTACGCCAGCTACGTCTACGCCTACCCGCACAAGACCGCGTACCGCACGTTCGACCCGCCGAAACCGCTCCGCGAGGTTTGGGCGGGCGAGGCGCAATCGGCGCTGTCGCTGTACGTCCACGTCCCGTTCTGCGCGATGCGCTGCGGCTTCTGCAACCTGTTCACGCAGGCCAAGCCGAACGACGCCCTGCCGGAACTCTACCTCGACGCCCTGGAGCGCCAGGCAGAGGCGGTCCGCGGCGAGTTGCCCGACGCGAAGTTCGCCCGCCTGGCCGTCGGCGGCGGCACGCCGAGTTACCTGAGCGAACCGCAACTCGCCCGCCTGTTCGAGATTTTGCGCACTCACTTCGACGCCGTACCCAAGTCGATGCCCACCGGGGTCGAGGTGTCGCCCGACACCCTCACGCCCGGCAAGGCGGCGCTGCTCAAAGACCTGGGGGTCGAGCGGGTGAGCATTGGGGTGCAGTCGTTCGACGAGAAGGAAGCCGCCGACTCGGGCCGGCCGCAATCGCGGGCCAGTCTCGACGCCGCGTTCGCCGTCTTGAAGCGGGCGAAGTTCCCGGTCCTGAACATCGACCTGATCTACGGCTTGCCCGGCCAGACCGTGCAATCCTGGGTGCGGTCGCTCAACGAGGCGCTGCTGCACCAGCCGCAAGAACTGTACCTGTACCCGCTGTACGTGCGGCCGTTGACGGGGCTGGCGAAGACGAGCAAGACGTGGGACGAGGTGCGGATGAACTGCTACCACGCGGCCCGCAAGCGGCTCCGGACCGAGGGCTTCGAGCAAGTCTCGATGCGCTACTTCCGCCGCGGGTTGGCCGCCGACAGTTCGGCGTACTGCGTGCAGGACGACGGCATGGTCGGCCTCGGCTGCGGGGCGCGGTCGTACACGCGATCCCTGCACTACTCGCTCGACTACGCCGTCGCCCCGAAGGGGGTCAAGGCGATCATCGCCGACTACGTTTCGCAGGGCCGCGACGAGTTCGCCCACGCCGTCCACGGGTACGAACTCGACGCCGACGAGCAGCGCCGCCGGTACCTCCTCTACGCCCTGTTCACGCACGGCGGCCTCGACATCCCGCGCTACCGCGGGCGCTTCGGGACTGCCCCGGACGCCGACTTCCCCGACCTCGCCGCCTTCGACAAACTGGGCCTGCTCAAGCACAAGGGCGACGCCATCGCGCTGACGACGACCGGGCTGGAGCGGTCGGACGCCCTCGGCCCGTGGTTCTTCTCGGCGGCGGTCCGCGGCCGCATGGCGGGGTACGAACTGCGATGACGCTGTCGATCCTGTACCGCGGCCCGCTGAGCAGTTGCAACTACGCCTGCGGGTACTGCCCGTTCGCCAAGCGGACCGAGACGCGGGCCGAACTCGACGCCGACCGCGCTGCCCTCGAACGGTTCACGGCCTGGGCGACGGCCCGCCCGGATATCGACCTCGGCGTGCTGTTCACCCCCTGGGGCGAAGCCCTCGTGAGGCCGTGGTACCAGGCCGCGCTCGCCACGCTAACGAACCTGCCGCACGTCCGCCGCGCGGCGATTCAGACCAACCTGTCGTGCAAACTCGACTGGGTCGAAGCCTGCGACCGCGACGCCCTCGCCCTGTGGTGTACCTTCCACCCCAACGAGACGACCCGCGACCGCTTCGTGGCCAAGTGCGGCGAACTCCGTGCGCGAGGCGTCCGCTTCAGCGTCGGCGTCGTCGGCCTGAAAGAGCACCTCGCCGAGATCGACGCCTTGCGCGCCGACCTGCCGCCGGACGTGTACGTCTGGGTCAACGCATCCAAGCGCGAGTCGAACTACTACACGCCAGAGGTGGTCGCCCAACTCACGGCCATCGACCCGCACTTCCCGACCAACAACCAGTACCACGCCAGCCTCGGCGAGCCGTGCCGCGCGGGCCACCAGGTCGTCGCCGTGGACGGCGACGGCACCATCACCCGCTGTCACTTCATCAAGCGACCGCTGGGCAACCTGTACGCCCCCGGCTTCGAGGCGGCCCTGTTCGACCGCCCGTGTACGAACGACGCCTGCGGCTGCCACATCGGCTACGCCCACCTCGACCGCCTGAACCTCGGCACCGTTTACGGCAACGGCCTACTGGAGCGCATCCCGCTGGTGATTTGCGTCCAATAGCGTGCGCCGGCGAGCCGGAAGCGTCAGCGCCCGGAGTACTCTGCGCGAGCGCCCGGAGTACTCTGCGTCGAGAGCACGCCAGACTCCGGGCGCTGACGCTTCCGGCTCGCCGGTCCTGGTACGTCCGCGGGCCATTCCGTATCATCGCGTTCACCGCACCCTTGTTCAGGACCGCCGGCCATGTCCGCTGCCAACACGTCGCCGTTCCAGAAGCTGATGGTCGCCAACCGCAGTGAGATCGCCATCCGCGTCTTCCGGTCGGCGCACGAACTCGGCATCCGCACCGTGGCCATGTACAGCCACGAGGACCGGTTCGCGCTGCACCGGTTCAAGGCCGACGAGGCGTACCGCGTCGGCACCCCCGGCGAGCCGATCCGCGCGTACCTCGACATCCCGACGGTGGTGCAACTCGCCAAGGAAGTCGGCGTCGATGCCATCCACCCCGGGTACGGCTTCCTGTCCGAGAACGCCGAGTTCGCCCGAGCCTGCCGGGACGCGAACATCGCGTTCATCGGCCCGCGGCCCGAAGTCCTCGACCAGCTCGGCGACAAGGTCACCGCCCGCGGCATCGCCCGCGCCGCCGGCGTGCCGGTGCTGTCCGGCGGCGACAAGCCGGTGTCGTCGGTCGCCGAAGCCAAGGAACTCGCCGACCGCCTCGGCTACCCGGTCATGATCAAGGCGTCGATGGGCGGCGGCGGTCGGGGGATGCGTGTCGTGCGCGACCCGGCCAAGCTGCAAGAGTCGGTCGAGACCGCCCAGCGCGAAGCCGGCGCGGCGTTCGGCGTCCCGGACGTGTTCCTCGAGAAGTTCGTCGAGCGGGCCAAGCACATCGAGGTGCAACTCCTCGGCGACAAGCACGGCGGCCTCGTCCACCTCTTCGAGCGCGATTGCTCGATCCAGCGCCGGCACCAGAAGGTTGTCGAACTCGCCCCCGCGCCCAACCTCGACCGCGGCTTGCGCGACCAGATTCTCGACGCCGCGCTCGCCATCGGCAAGGCGGTCCGCATCGACAACGCGAGCACCGTCGAGTTCCTCGTCGATGTCCAGGCCGGGACGTTTTACTTCATCGAGGTCAACCCGCGCATCCAGGTCGAGCACACCGTCACCGAGGTCGTCACCGGGTACGACATCGTCAAGACGCAAATCCTCATCGCCGGGGGCACGCCGCTGAGCGACCCCGAGGTCGGCATGGGCGACCAGGCGGCGATCGTCACCCACGGTTACGCCATCCAGTGCCGCGTCACGACCGAAGACCCCGCCAACGGGTTCACGCCGGACTACGGCCGGCTGTCGGCGTACCGCTCGGCGAGCGGCCTGGGCATCCGCCTCGACGCCGGCACGGCGTTCAGCGGGGCCGTCATCACGCCCTTCTACGATTCGCTGCTGGTCAAGGTCACCGCCAGCGGCAACCGCTTCGTGGACGCGGCCCGGCGGATGGAACGCGTGCTGCAAGAGTTCCGCGTCCGCGGCGTGAAGACCAACCTGCCGTTCCTGCTCAACCTGATCACCAACCCCGACTTCCTCGACGGTACGGTGACGACGCGATTTTTGGACGACACGCCGGCGCTGTTCCAGTTCGCCGCGCGGCAGGACCGGGCGTCGAAGCTGCTGTCGTACATCGCCGAGATTTCGGTCAACGGCCACCCCGAGGTGAAGGCCAAGCAGAAGCCGGAAATCTCGCTCAAGCCGGTCGAACTGCCCCACGGTACGCGCGAACCGGCCGCCCCGCCGCCCGGCACGCGCGACCTGCTGAAGCAGCTCGGCCCGGTCAAGTTCGCCCAGTGGGTGCGGGCACAAAAGCGCCTCCTCGTCACCGACACGACGATGCGCGACGCCCACCAGTCGCTGCTCGCCACGCGGATGCGGACGACCGACATGCTGCGGATCGCCCCGGACTACGCCCAGCGGCACGCCGACTTTTTCAGCCTCGAAATGTGGGGCGGGGCGACGTTTGACACGAGCATGCGCTTCCTCAAAGAGGACCCGTGGGACCGGCTCGCCCAACTCCGCACCCGCGTGCCGAACGTGCTGTTCCAGATGCTGCTCCGCGCGGCCAGTGCGGTCGGGTACACCAACTACCCCGACAACGTGGTCAACGCCTTCGTCAAGGAGTCGGCCGACGCCGGCATGGACGTGTTCCGCATCTTCGACGCCAACAACTGGCTGCCGAACCTGCGCGTCGGCATCGACGCCGTCTTGAAGACGGACGCCCTGGCCGAGGCGGCGATCTGCTACACCGGCGACATCCTCGACCCGAAGCGGGACAAGTACACGCTGACGTACTTCGTGACTCTGGCGAAGGAACTCGTCAAGATGGGCACGCACCTGCTGGCCATCAAGGACATGGCCGGATTGCTCAAGCCCTACGCCGCGAAGAAGCTGGTGAAGGCGTTGCGCGAAGAAGTGAACGTGCCGATCCACTTCCACACCCACGACGCCCCCGGCGGGCAACTCGCCTCGTACCTGCTCGCCGCCGAGGAGGGGGTCGACATCGTCGATTGCGCCTTCGCCCCGCTGTCGGGGATCACCGCCCAGCCGACGCTCAACGGCCTCGTCGAGGCGGTGCGGTTCACGGACCGCGACACCGGCCTGAAGTTCGACGACTTGCAGAAGACGGCCCGGTACTGGGAAGAAGTCCGGACCTACTACGCCCCGTTCGAGGCCGGCCAGAACGCCTCCTCGGCCGACGTCTACCAGCACGAGATGCCCGGCGGCCAGGCGACGAACCTGATGCAGCAGTCGAAGTCGCTCGGCCTCGGCGACCGCTGGCCCGAAGTCTGCCGCATGTACGCCGAGGTGAACCGCATGTTCGGGGACATCGTCAAGGTGACGCCGACCTCGAAGGTCGTCGGCGACATGGCGCTGTTCATGCTCTCGAACAACTTGACCCCGGCCGACGTGGAGAACCCGAAGCGCGAAATCGCCTGCCCCGAGTCGGTGACGGAGTTCTTCGAGGGCAAGCTCGGCCAACCCCCCGGCGGATTCCCCAAGGCGCTTCAGGAGCGCATCCTGCGCGGTAAGCCGGCGCTTACCGACCGGCCCGGCGCGAGTCTGCCGCCGGCCGACTTCGCCGCCGCCGCCGCGGAGTTGCAGCCGAAGTTGAAGCGGGCCGCCACCGACCGCGAGGTCGTGTCGTACCTGCTCTACCCCAAGGTCTTCGCCGACTTCGCCGCGCACGAGGCGCTCTACTCCGACGTGAGCGTGCTGCCGACGGCGGTCTTCTTCTACGGGATGCAGCGCGGCGACGAGGTCAGTGTCGAGATCGAGGCCGGCAAGACGCTGATCGTCAAGTTCCTGACCATCGGCGACGCCCAGCCCGACGGCCGCCGGTTCGTCTTCTTCGAGCTGAACGGCCAGCCGCGCGAGGTGCTAGTCCTCGACCGGTCGCTGACCGCGACCGGCCCGGCGGCCCGCCCGAAGGCCGACCCGGCCGACCCGAAGCACGTCGCCGCGCCGATGCCCGGCGCGATCGTGGCCGTGATGGTCAACGTCGGCGAAGAGGTCGTCAAGGGCCAGAAGCTGGTGACCCTGGAGGCGATGAAGATGCAGACGACGATCTACGCCGAAGCCGCCGGCAAGGTCGCCGAGGTGCTCGCCAAACCGGCGACACAAGTCGAAGGCGGGGACTTGCTTCTGCGGTTCTCGTGACGCTTCGCGTCGGGTATGGGGTATCGCGTGTGGGGTATGGTCAAACCGTGCCATCCACAGAGTTGGGTTGAAGTTCGACTATACCCCATACCCGACACCCGATGACTATTGGCCGACAAAATACCCCGTGGCGAACGCCAGGCCGACCATGGCGACGGCGAACGCGACCAGCACGGCGGCGGTGCGGCGGGTCAGGAACAGGCCTTCTTCGACTGGGACCGTCATGGCCTCGGGGATCGCGCCGGCGACTGCGGTTTCGACGGTTTCTCGCGCCCGCCCGAAGTCCGGCTTCTCGAATTTGACCGGCGGTAACGGGGGCATTTTGGCGACGACGGCCGCCGTGCCCGACCCATTCCGCGCCATCAGGTCCGGGACGGCCGCCAGGTTGCCCTCGTCGGCCAGGTCGATTTCCGGCTCCGTACCGGGGGCCGGGACGAGGACTTCTTCGCCGCACTTCGGGCAGGCGATCGGCGTGCCGGCCTTGCGGGTGGCGATGCTCAGCATGGTTTCGCAGTCCGGGCAGCGGAATCGGATCGGCATCGGGCGGCTCTCCTCACGGTGGGCGGCGGGCGGTGAGATGCGTTCATTGTGGTACGGAACCGCCGGGCGTGCAATCGCTTCCTTGACCGCGACGGGGAAGTACGAACAATGGGGGCTGGCCCACCCGTCCCGCCCGCCCGGAGTCGCCCATGTCCCGCCGCACGACCGGTTGCCTCGCCTGCGGCCTGCTGGCGCTGTTCGCCGTGGCGGCCGTCGCCGCCGACCCGGTGACCGTGACCATGTCCGACGGGTACGCGGTCCAGGGCGATTACGCCCGCGAAACCGACACCCTGACCGACGGCGGAGGCCGGCCGATCAAGGTGGCCGCGGTGAACGGGTTCGACGTGGTCCGGGACGGGCCGAAGTACGTCATCTTCAGCACGCACGCCGGCAAGGGCGGCAAGATCGACAAGGACGCGAAGCGGGACGCCGGCCCCGAGTACGCGACCAAACTCAAGACCCGGTTCATGCAAACCGTCCTGCCGATCCGCGAGCGGACGAAGCAGACCGAGTTCAACGACCAGTGGCAGCGGACCGTCGAAACGATCACGACCGAGGGCGGCTTCCAGCGGATCACCCAGCAGATCGTCAAGCTCGACGCGTACTCGTTCTTGCTCGACTCGCCGACGGACAACCTGGCCCAGGCGTACCACACGTTCGAGGAGAACCCGGCCACCGTCCGCCGCTGGCTGTCGATCCACCCCGAGCTGCGCGACCCGGCCGGGAAGGCCGACCCCGACCGGCGGCTGCGCATCGCCGGTTTCTTGAAGAGCGTGGCCGCGTTCGACGGCACCCGCCAGCAGGTCGTCTGGTTGCAGGCCGCGCGGCGGGAACTCGCGCTGCTCAAGAAGGACGCGCCCGGGGCGTGGGAGAAGAAAGCGACCGAGCAGTTCGACGCGCTCACCGACGACATCGACAAGGCCGAGACGCGGCTGACCGTGGACGAGGTCGAGGCGGCCGTCAAGTGCGGCCGGTACGCCGAGGCCCGGCAGTTCCTCACCGGCTTCAACCCGCCGACCAGCGACGCCCGCGAGAAGTCCCGGCTGGCCGCGGTCAAGGCGACCATCGAGTCCGTCCAGCCGCAGTTCGACCGCACGAGTGCCCTGCTCCGCGCGGTGATCGAGCGGGAGAGCGGCATGGCCGCGATCGTCACCGCCGCGTCGGTCACCGGCGGCGCGGCCGCGATCTTCACCCCCCGGCCGAAGCTGACGCCCGCCCTGACGACCCTCCTCGAAGCCGGGGCCGCCGTGCTGAGCGAATTGCACCCGGACACGGCCGGCCGGCTCGAACTCTTCCACGACCTGGCCCGCCAGTCCGAGGCGCGACGCGACAAGGGGCAGTCGCCGAGCGAGCCGTCGGACGCGCTGTTGGCCTACGCCGTGAGCGGCTGGCTCAAGGGCAAGAACGGCGCGGACAAGTCGGTCGAGGGGGCGATTCGCACCTGGAACCTGCGGCGGCTGGCCGTCGAGTACTTGAGCGGCCCGACGGCCAACGGCCGCGCCGCCACCCTCGACGGGTACCGCAAGGCGACCCCCGTCCCGCTCGCCATCGACGAGTTGACGCAGGTCATCACGCTCATGCCGCCGCCCGCCCCGATGGACTTGAGCGCCCCGGCGTGGACCCCCGTGCCGGTCGCCGAGTGCGACGGTGTCCCCGGCATCGTCCGGGTCAACACCGGCTCCCTGCCGGACGCGCCCAAGGGGGTCGATTACTGCCTCCGCCTGCCGCCCGAGTACCACCACGGCCGGAGTTACCCGGTCGTCCTCGCGCTGGCGAGCGCGTCGATGCCCGCCGAACGGGTCGTCGCCCGGCTGGCCGAGCAGGCCGAGCGGAACGGGTACATCGTCGTCGCCCCGGAGTGGACGGGGCAGTTCGGGAACGGCCAGTACGACTTCTCGGGCAAGGACCATATTCAGGCCCTGGCCCCGCTCCGCGACCTGTTCCGCCGGTTCAACGCCGACGCCGACCGCGTCTTCCTGTTCGGCCTGAACGAGGGCGCGAGCTTCGCCCTCGACCTCGGCATGGCCCACCCCGACCTGTTCGCCGGGCTGGCCGGGTTCAACGTCAACCTGCCCCCGCCGGTCTACCTGGAGTACTGGCGGAACAACCAGAAGCTGCCCACGCACTTCGTCATCGGCGAGCTGGCCGGCGCGTTCCCGAGCCTCCGCAAGGTGTACGAAAAGTGGATGACCCGCGGCTTCCCGGCCATGCTCACCGTCTACCGCGGCCGCGGCGCGGAGTGGTTCGCGCCCGAAGTCCCCCGCCTGTTCGACTGGATGAACCGGAAGGTCCGCGTCCGCGGGGCGAAGACCCTCCGCCTCGATAACTTCACCGTCGAACCGTGGCAGGTTTTGCGCGACACCGACAACCGGTACTACTGGGTCGGCGTCGCCCCCGGCGGCACCCAGTACGGCAACCCGCTGGCCAACGGCGTGCCCAACCGCATCAGCCCGCCGCCCCAGTTCGCCGCGGACATCGGCCGCAACGGCGTCATCGCCATCACCCAGGCCCTCGGCGTCAAGAAGTTCACCATCTGGCTGGAGCGCGACCTGATCGACTGGACGAAACCGGTCCGCGTCACCCTGAACGGCTACGCCCCGATCGGCTACACGGCCAAAGTGATGACCCCCGACCTGCAACTGCTCTTCGAGGAACTGTACCGCACCGGCGACCGCAAGATGCTGTTCCTCGGCAAGATCGAAGTCAACGTCCCGGGGTAAGGGTCACGCTAGCCGACGCCGTTCGACGGCGGCAGCGCCGAGGCGATCGGCTCGACCTGCATGATGTGCAAGAGGGACATCGTCACGAGTCGGTCGTAGATCGGGTCCACGTCGCCGGGTCGCGGCAGACCGATGGCGACGTTGCCGCGACCGACCATGACCAAGTCGGGGTGGACCGCGTCGAACGTGCGGCCGTCGGTCAGCGTGATGCGGAAAGGCTCGAACGGCTGGCGGCGGACGAACTCGCGGATGTCTTCCGGTCGCATGGTCTTGCCCCGAAGTGAATGCCTGGCTGTTGCATACTATCAGCACTCGGACCGAATGTCACTCCGCGAACACTTCGAGGAAGCCGGCGGCGTGCTCGGCGAGGAGCGTCTTCAGCGCCGGCAACTTCAACTGCTCCGCGGTCGAGAACTTGAACAGGATCACGTCGACGCCGTCGGAGCGGTCTTGGGTCAGCGACGGCTCGCGGCCGATGCCGTCGAGGCGGCTCAGGTTGAACTGCGCCGGCTTGCCCATGAAGCGGAGTTCGAGCGACGCGGGGTCTTTCGTCTTCCACCGCGCCCAACTGCGGCTCACGCCGGGGAGCTTCAGGAGGATCGAGTCTTGGGCGTCGAACTTGAACTCGACGGTCGGCTCGACCTCGCGGACCACGGCGATCAGTTTCTTCAAAATCCCGGCGTCCCACTTCGACGGCTTGCCCGGCGGGAAGCCCTTCGGGCCGGTGTGCCACTGCTCGCCGTTGAGCTTCCACGGCATCACGTCCTCGACGGAAGTCTGCATCCGCTTGAGGTTCGCCCGGAAGGCGTTCGCCGCCTTGGTCACGAACTCGCGGAAGACCGGGGTGTCGATCTCGGCCGTGCGGGTGACGGTGACGACGACCTGTTGCCACAGCCCGCGGGCCTGGGTCACTTCGACCCGCTGGTCGCGCGAGTAGTTCTCCAGGCCAGGGATGTCCGAGAGCGGCTTGAGGCCGAGCTTCGCGACGATGTCGGCCTGCTTGAAGCTGTTGCGGGCGAAGCGGAAGGCGAGCGACAGGTACGCCTCGTGGCCGGTATTCGCGTGCAGGAACCAGCCGTGCGACTTCGTCACCGCCGCGACCTCGACCACCGAGCGGGTGCCGTAGTCCGGGGCGGAGAAGGGGCCGTTGGCCTCGACGAGTTCGAGCGCGAGCGTGAGCGCGTCGCCCTCCCACTTCACGGCCGTGCCCTTGGTCGTGACGCGGTCGCGGGTGTGCCACTTGACCCCGTCGGCCTCCCACGGCAACTTCTCGTCCTTGCCGACTTTCGAGATGTCGATGTCGTCGATGCGGGCCTTCATCGCCGCCTTGGCGTCGTACTTCGGCCGCAGCACGCGCGGCCCGGCGGCCAGTACGCCGGCCAGGATCAGCCCCGTGTGCGAGGTCATCGACGGCCCCGCCGCAGCGGCCTGCGCGACGACCATTTCCGGGGTGCCCTGCGCGACGATTTGGCCGCCGCCGACGCCGGCCTCGGGGCCGAGATCGACGACCCAGTCGGCGCTCTTGATGACATCGACGTTGTGCTCGACGACGACGACGGTGTTACCCAAATCGACGAGCCGTTGCAGCACTTCGAGGAGTTTGCGCACGTCGTCGAAGTGCAACCCCGTCGTCGGCTCGTCGAGAAGGTAGAGCGTCTTGCCGGTGCTGGGCCGGGCCAACTCCGCGGCGAGTTTCACCCGCTGGGCCTCGCCGCCGGACATCGTCGGGGCCGGCTGGCCGAGCGCCATGTAGCCGAGGCCCACGTCACTGAGCGTCTGCAACACGACGCGAATTTTGGGGATGTTACCGAACAGCTCCAGCGCCTCGGTGACGCGCAGGTCGAGGACGGCGCTGATCGACTTGCCGCGGTACTGCACCGCGAGCGTTTCGGGGTTGTAGCGCGCGCCGTGGCAGGTCTCGCACTCGACCCAGACGTCGGGCAGGAAGTGCATCTCGATCTTCTTCTTGCCGTTGCCCTCGCAAGCCTCGCAGCGGCCGCCCTTCTGGTTGAAACTAAATCGGCGGGCCGTGTAGCCGCGCAACTTCGACTCGGGCAGCCGCGTGAACAGCTCGCGGATCAGGTCGAAGACGCCGGTGTAGGTCGCGGGGTTCGACGACGGCGAGTTGCCGAGCGGGTCCTGATCGACGTTGATGATCTTGTCGATGTGCTCCAGGCCGCGAACGTCGTCGTGGGCCGCCCCCGGCGTCTGGGCGCGGTGCAACTTGCGGGCGAGGGTGTTGTACAGCACCTCGTTGACCAGCGACGACTTGCCGGAGCCGCTGACCCCGGTGACCGCCATGAGCGTGCCGAGTGGCAAGTGCACATCGACGTTGCGCAAATTGTGCTGCCGCGCCCCGAGGATGCTGATGGCCAGCCCCAGCGGCGACCCCCAGGTCACCTCGTGGAAGTTCAACGCAGGGCCGGGGACTTCCGCGTCCTTGCAGCGGCGCACGGCCGGCACGGGGATGGCGACGCGGCCGGACAGGTACTTCCCGGTCAGCGAGTTCTCGGACGCCTCTATTTGAAGCGGCGTGCCGTCGGCGGTGACTTCGCCGCCCTGGTCGCCCGCGCCGGGGCCGAAGTCCAACAAGTAGTCGGCCGCGGCGATCACCTCGCGGTCGTGCTCGACGAGTAACAGCGTGTTGCCGAGGTCGCGCAGGCGTTGCAGCGCCCCCAGGAGTCGGGCGTTGTCGCGCGGGTGCAAGCCGATGGTCGGCTCGTCGAGGACGTACAGCACCCCCGTCAGCCCCGAGCCGATTTGCGACGCCAGGCGGATGCGCTGGGCCTCGCCGCCGGAGAGCGTCGGGCCTTTGCGGTCGAGGCTCAGGTAGCCGAGGCCGACTTCGACGAGGAACTTCAGCCGCGAAATGACCTCCTTGCGGACCTCGCTGACCATCTCGAGTTCGCGCTTCGGCAAGGTCGTGCCGGTGAACAGTTTGAGCGTGTCGCCGAGCGGCTGGCCGGTGAGTGCCCCGAGGGTCAAGTCGGCGAAGCGGGTGGCGGCCGCGTCACGCCGCAATCGGGAGCCGTCGCAGGCGGAGCAGGGGACTTCATCGACGAGGTGGTCGAGGCTGGCGCGGTAGACGAAGCTGACCCGCGACGCCTCGTCGATGGCCGGGAACAGCCCCTTGTACTGGAACGAATTCGGCGACCCGGCGAGTTTGAGGAACTCGTCGCCGGTGCCGTGCAGAATGGCACGCTGCTGCTCCTCGCTGAGTTCGCCGTAGGGCGTGTCGAGGTCGAACCCGGCGTGCCGTGCGATGGCTTCGGCGAACGGCAAGAACGCACTCCCCGGCCGCAGCGCCGGCCACGCCCCGACCGCGCCTTGCCGCAGTGTCAGCTTGCTGTCCCCGACGATCAGCGCGACGTTCGCGCCGCGCTGGACGCCCAGTCCTTCGCACGTCGCGCACCAGCCGAGGGGGCTGTTGAACGAGTAGTTGTGCGGGTTCAGCACCTCGTAACTCTTGCCGCAACAGCCACACGCGAGGTGCTGCGAGAAGCGCTCGACCTTCCACTGCGTCTCGTCGCGGTCGGCGTCCACGAAGGCCAGCCGCACCACGCCGCGGCCGAGGCTCAGGGCTTGCTCGACGGCGTCGGCGATGCGGGTCCGCGTGCCCGGCTTCACGACGTTGCGATCGACGATGACTTCGACGGTGTGCTTGCGGCGGTGGTCGATCGCCGGCGGCTCGTCGAGGGCGAACGACTTGCCATCGACCCGCATCCGCGAGAAGCCGGCCTTGCGGACCTCGTCGAACAGGGCCTCGTACTTCTCGCCGCCCTTACGCTCGACGGGGGCCATCACGTACAGCTTCGTGCCTTCGGGCAGGCTCAGGACGCGCTCGACGATCTGGTCGGCCGACTGCGTGCCCATCGGCTCGACGCACTTCGGGCAGTAGCGCACCCCGACCCGCGCGTACAGAATCCGCAGGTAGTCATACACTTCCGTGATCGTGCCGACGGTCGAGCGCGGCGACTTACTCGTCGTCTTCTGCTCGATGGCAATCGCCGGCGACAGCCCGGTGATCTGCTCGACCTTCGGCTTCTGCACCTGGCCCAGGAACTGGCGGGCGTAGGACGAGAGGCTCTCGACGTAGCGGCGTTGGCCCTCGGCGTAGATGGTGTCCATCGCCAGCGACGACTTGCCGGAGCCGCTGGGGCCGCACAGCACGGTCATTTTCTCGCGCGGGATGCGGGCCGAGACGTGCTTCAGGTTGTGCTCGGTGGCCCCCTGGACCTCGATGTGCGAGATG
>JANYHV010000382.1 GCA_025362195.1 Fimbriiglobus sp.
CGTTGCCGACGCTGCGGGAGCGGGGAGTTGAGAACGGGCTGGCGGCTTACCTGAACGATGTGCGGGACCGGCTCGTCGGGCTGTTCGGGCGGCCGGCTTGAGTCACGGGGTTGCGGGCTTGCGCGTGAACGTGATCGGCACGTCGAAGACGCGGAGCAGGGCGGCGGCTTCGTCGGGGGGCGGGGGGCCTTCGGGCTTCTCGGCGGTCGTCCGCTCGGCGGCCGGCTTGGCGGACTCGGCGGCGGCGAGCATCCAGTCGAGGAACGCCGGGGTGAACCAGCCCTTCGCCCGCGCCCGCCGGGCCGACTCGTGCAGCCGCGTGTCGTTCGACACGACGACGAGCCGCTTCGGGTCGGCCGCCCCGTCGAGCAGTTCTTCGATGCGGTCGTCGGCCGTGCTGCGGTACGCGAACGACACGGTCACGGTCCGGTGGGTCGTCTCGCGGGAGGTGTGCCCCGGCCCCTTCATGGCGTCGAACACGACGCGGAAGGTCGCGGCCTGCGTCCGGCACGCGGCCGAGTCGGCCAGCCAGTCGAGGAGCTTCGCCCGGGCCGGCGCGAGCGCGGACGGCTTCATCCCGGCGTTCATCCAGCCGACGGCGTGCAACAGGTTATAGCCGTCGATGAGGAAGTTCACGGCGCACCGGGGTGGGGTTGTCAGTCTTATTATAGATTGCCGCGCCGGGGTGCGCCGCGACAATCTGGGCGGTCGCCGGGCGGGGATTTCGCACTCGGGGAGGAATCGGCGGGCGGTTCGCGGTTACGATGGGGTGGGCGAATCCTGCGAGGGCGTGGCGATGCGGTGGCTCGGAACGGTTCTGGCGGTCTGGGTCGGCACCGGCGTCTTCGCGGCGGAGCCGACGGCGGCCGTGCGGGGCAAGAAGGCGCTCGAAAGCACGGCGTTCATCCGCGGCTTCTGGCCGACCTCGGCCTACGACACCGCCTGGAAGCAGTGGGGCGTGAAGGAGAAGCCGGCCGACTACGCCGCGGCCTTCCGCGACCGGTACGGCCTGCACGCCGCCCCGTTCGACAACGGCAAGTACCCGATGGGCCTGCGCAAGGCCGACTACCTGTTCGGGCAGGGCCTGGCCATCGACTGCACGACCTGCCACGGCGGCTCGGTCCTCGGCAAGAGCGTCGTCGGCCTGGGCAACAGCACGCTGGACATCGAGAGCCTGTTCGGGGAAATGTACGCCGCGGCGGGGACGCCCGCGCGGCTGCCGTTCCACTCGTCGAACGCCCGGGGGACCAACGAGGCCGGGGCCTTCTCGGTCTTCCTGCTCGGCTTCCGCAACGACGACTTGACCCTGACCCTGACCCCCCGCGACCTGGACTTGCACGACGACTCGTGCGAGGACGTGCCGGCCTGGTGGCTGCTCAAAAAGAAGCAGACGATGTACTACACCGGGGCCACCGACGCCCATAGCGTGCGGAGCATCATGCAGTTCATGATGCACCCGCTGACGACGCCGCGGGACTTCGCCGCCGCCGAGCCGACCTTCAAGGACGTGCAAGCCTACCTGCTCTCGCTGGAGGCCCCGAAGTACCCGCTGCCCATCGACAAGTCTCTTGCGGCGCGTGGCCAAGCGGTGTTCGCCGAGAATTGCGCCAAGTGCCACGGCAGCTACGGCGACGCCCCGGCGTACCCGAACAAGGTGGTCCCGCTCGCCGCCATCGGCACCGACCCGAAGCGGTACGAGAACATCACCGCCGCCTTCGGCCGGGCCTACAACGCGAGCTGGTTCGCGCAAGAATCCGGCATCAAACCGCTGCGCGAAACGGCCGGGTACCAGGCCCCGCCCCTCGACGGCGTCTGGGCGACCGCCCCGTACTTCCACAACGGCAGCGTGCCGACGCTCGCCGGCGTGCTGAACTCGGCGGCCCGGCCGAAGGTGTTCACGCGCAGCTTCCGCACCGCCGAGGCCGACTACGACGCCGCCAAGGTCGGCTGGAAGGTGACCGAAGTGCCGCCCCCGGACGCCAAGCTCCCCGGCATCGACCGCCGCAAGGTGTACGACACGACCCAACCCGGCCGGAGCAACGCCGGCCACACCTACGGCGACGACCTGACGCCCGACGACCGCCACGCCGTCGTCGAGTACCTGAAGACGCTATAGCGAGCGGCGAGCGACTGCCTGGGGCGTGCGCCCGAAACTTCGCCCGGGCGATGTCTCGCCCGGGCAGGTCGGACCGGCGGGCTGACGCACCGCCGCTCGCCGGGATTACGGCTTCGCCGGGTCGCGGGGGGGCGGGTTCAGGAGCCACTCGAAGAGGGGGTGCTTGGTCGAGAGGAGTAGCACGTCGCGGGTGTCGCTCAGGATCGTCTGGTAGGCTTTGAGCTTTTGCAGGAACTCGTAGAAGGCCCGGTCCTGGGCGTGGGCGTCGTTGCGGATGCGGTCGGCCTCCACGTCGGCGACGCCTTCCAGGCGGGTCTTCTCGGCCCGGGCGCGGGCTTCCGTCTCCTTCGCCTCCTTCTCGGCCGTCGTCAAAATCTCGGCGGCCCGCTGCCGGCCCTCGCTCTCGTGGTCGGCCACCTTGCGCATCCGCTCGCTGCGGATCCGCTCGGCGATGCTCGACCGCACGGCCTCGGGGTAGGTGAAGCGGCGGAGGCGGAGGTCGACGATCTCGACGCCGTACTGCGCGCGGACCTCGTCGCGCAGGGAAGTCGCGGTCCCGCCAGCCCCGAGCAGGAGGCGGTCGCGGAGCTTGGCGGTGCGCGCGTCGATGGCGGCCTCGTCGGCGACGGCGATCAGGGCGTCCATCGGCAGGGTGCTGATGATCGCCCCGAGCCGGCCGCTGATCTGCGGCCCGAGCACGCGCTTGACCTGGTCCGGGGTGCCGAGCGTGCGGACGAAGCGGTCGGCACCCTCGGCGTCGGCGACCCGCCAGCTCACGAAGGCGTCCACGGCCAGGGTCTTATCGACCGTCTTGTTCGTCGGGTCGCGGGTCAGGCTCTCGACCGTCGGCAGGTCGAACGACTGCAACCGGCGGTCGATGCGGACGACCCCGTCGATCGGCCACGGGGCCTTGACGTGCAGCCCGGCGTCGGTCGCGCCGTCCAGGACGACGACCGGCTCGCCGAACCGGGTGACGTAGGCGAACTCCGCGAAATCGACGGCGACGAACGCCGTCCGCGCCCACAGGAGCACCGCCAGCACGGCCGCGGCGAGCGCGAAGCGTTTCACTTGAGCGCCGCCTTCAACTTCTCGGCGATGCGGTAGCCGGCCAGCACCCCGCGGCGCTCGGCGACGGCCTTGCCGGTCTTGGTGTAGTCGGCCGGCAGTTCGACGGCGGAGAACTCGCCGGTGCCGCCCTTCAAGGTGCCGTTGCGGTGAACGACCGTCTTGGCCAGTTCGGCACTCTCGAGCTTGGCCCAGTTCTCGAACGACTCCTCGGCCAGTTCGGTCAGCTTGTCCCGGGCGAACTCGGGCCGCAGGCGGAGTTCGGCGGCCAGGTTCTTCACCTCGCGGAAGTCGGTGCTACCGGTGATGAGACCGTCCCAGAGGTAGTGCAGGTTCAACCCCTTGCCGTCCGGGCCGACCTTGACGAAGAACGAGTTCCCGCCGCGGTCGCCGTCGGGGTAGACCTCGGTGTGCAGACTGCACGCGTGCAGCGGCATGTGGACGTCGGCGACGAGGTGGAAGAGCCAGCACATCGGCACGGCGCGATCGACCGCCTCCGGGCCGGCCTTGAGTTTGTCGAAGTTCAGGGCGTAGGCCAGGACGATGTTCTGCTCGGGGTCGGGCGAGCCGGCCTTGACCGTGTCCGGCTGGCCGTCGGGCTTGAACCCGTAGTTCGTGTAGTGCCACTTCGGCCGGTCGTAGTCGGTCCTGCGGATGTCGTCGGCCCACTTGCCGGCGACCATGAACAGGTACAGGCCGCGCTCCTCCTCGGGCCGGGCCTCGCAGCCTTTTTTCCAGAGCTTGTCGTACTGCGGGTGGGCCTGCAAGACCGCCACGGCCTTGGCCAACACGTCCGGCGCGTCCTTCTCCAGAAGCGCGTAGGCGATCGCGCCGGTGACCATGTGCCCGCCGCCGTTCCAGGCGGACGCCGGGCCGGCGGCGAGGGTGACGAGGATTGCGGCGGACGCGAGTAGCCGGGTCATGGGGTTACGCCCTCTCGATGCGGGTGTGCTCGTCCAGGGCGATGCTGGTCAACTCGCCGTTGGCCTTGGTGAAGTGGACGGTCGGGACGACGATGTCGTCCTCCTTGACGCGGTCGGTGGTCACCCCGGTCGAGAGGTAGTTGACGCCCCGGAAGGTGCCGGTGGCGACGGCCTTCCAGGACTTGGCCCCGACGCGCACGGTCTGCGTCAGGGTGATATTGTCGCCCACGGCCAGGGCCTTGAGCAGGTCCACGAGGCCCGGGGCGAGCGCCCGGGCCGGCAGGACGATCCGGTCGGGCGTACTCACTCGTCGTCCCTCGCCTTCGGGGTGCCGCGGACCAGGGCGATGCGGCCGGTGCGGGCGAGTTCGAGGATGCCGTACGGCCGCATCAGCTCGATGAACGACTCGACCTTGCCCTCGCTCCCGCTGATCTCGACCATCAGGCTGTCGGTCGTGATGTCCGTCGTCCGGCCGCGGAAGGTCTCGGTCAGCAGGGCGATTTCGGCCCGCTTCTCGGGCGGGCATTTGACCTTGATGAGCATCAGGTCGCGCTCGACGAAGTCCTCGGCCGAGATGTCCTCGACGCGGACCACGGTGACGATCTTGTCGAGCTGCTTGCGGACCTGGTCGATGACGTTGTCGTCCCCGTGGACGACGAGGGTCATGCGGGACAGGTCGCCGTGCTCGGTCGCGCCGACGGCCAGGCTGTCGATGTTGAAGTTGCGGGACGCGAGCATCCCCGAGACGTGGGCCAGCACGCCGGGCTGGTTCTGCACGAGCGCCGACAAGACGTGTCGCATTCCGGGGCAACCTTTGAACAGCGGGAGAAAGCAATGCCCTGATGATAGGACTTGATCCGGCCGGTGTCCGGGGCCGGCCGGGGCCGGCCGGGGCCGGAGTGCAAAGTGCCGAGTGCAAAATGCAGAATGTTCGGACCGACCGGTCCGCCGGTCTGCTAACATTCTGCACTCTGCACTCTGCCTTCTGCACTCCGCTGGTTCCCGCCCCATGACGCCGCACGACTTCTTGCTGAAACTCCTCGCCACGCCCAGCCCGTCGGGGTTCGAGCAGGCCATCCAGGGGGTCGTCCGCGACCACGCCCGGGCCTTCGCCCACGAACTCACGACGGACGTCCACGGCAACGTCTTCGCGGCCCGCTTCGCCGGCGGCCAGAGCGAAACCGTGTCGCCGCGGGTGATGCTCGCCGGGCACTGCGACCAGATCGGCCTGATGGTCCAGCACATCGACGCCGAGGGCTTCCTGTACGTCCAGCCGATCGGCGGCTGGGACATGCAAATCCTGTTGGGTCAGCACCTGACCGTCTGGGGCCGGACCGGGCCGGTCCGCGGCGTCGTCGCCCGCAAGGCGATTCACCTGCTCACGCCCGAGGAGCGGGGCAAGGTGCCGGGGTTCACGGACGTGTGGGTGGACATCGGCTGCCGGACCGCCGACGAGGCGCTACAAGTCGTCCGCCACGGGGACGGTGTGACCTTCGAACTCGGCTACCGCGAACTCCGCAACGGCCTGGCCGCGTCCCCCGCGATGGACGACAAGGTCGGCCTCTGGGTCTGCCTGGAAGCCCTGCGATTGCTGCAAGACCGGCCGTTGAGCGCCGCCGTGTACGCCGTCTCGACGGTGGCCGAGGAGATCGGCCTGCGCGGGGCGACGACGGCGACCTACGCCGTCAACCCGTCCGTCGGCATCGCCGTCGATGTCTGCCACGCGACCGACACGCCGAGCAGCGACAAGAAGGTCGGCGGGGAGACCAAGTGCGGCGGCGGACCGGTGCTGTTCCGCGGGCCGAACGTGAACCCGCGCGTCTTCGACCGCCTCGAAGCCCTGGCCGCGCAGCACCGCATCCCGGTCCAGGTCCGCGGCGTGCCCCGGGCGACCGGGACCGACGGGAACGCGATGCAGATCAGCCGCCAGGGGGTGGCCGTGGGGATCGTCGGCATCCCGAACCGGTACATGCACTCGCCGGTCGAGGTCGTCCACCTCGACGACCTGTCGAACGCGGCGAAGTTGCTGGCCGAGTTCTGCGCCAGCGTCACGGCCCAGGACGACTGGGTGCCGTGACGCGGGTCACTTGGCGATCTTCTTCTTGCCGGCGAAGTGGACGGCGTTGCCGTAGGCCATTTCCGCCCCCTCCATGACCGTCTCGGACAGGGTCGGGTGCGGGTGGATCGACTCCAGCACGTCCCGGGCGACCGCGCCCATCTCGATGGCCAGGACGCCCTCGGCGATCATCTCGCCGGCCCCGGTGCCGACGATGCCGACGCCCAGGACGCGCTTGGTTTCGGGGTCGAAGAGCATCTTGGTCAGGCCGTTCGTGATGCCCAGGGCGACCGCCCGGCCGGACGCGGCCCAGGGGAACTTGGTCACCTCGTGGGGGACGTGCCGCTCGACGGCTTCCTTCTCGGTCAACCCGGCCCAGGCGATCTCCGGGTCGGTGTAAATGACCGCCGGGATGCACCGGGGCGACCACTCGGCCGGCTCGCCGAGGAGGACTTCGACGGCGACGCGGGCCTCGGCCGTCGCCTTGTGGGCCAGGCCCGGGTCGCCGGCCACGTCGCCGACCGCCTGGATGTGCGGGACGGCCGTGCGCCGCTGCGCGTCCACGGTCAGGAAGCCGCGGTCGTCGGTCTTGAGGCCGGCCTTGGCCAGGTTCAGCCCGGCCGTGTTCGGCCGCCGGCCGACGCTCACCAGCACGCGGTCGAAGGTCAGTTCCCCGGGCACGTCCTTGCCTTCGAGGGTGACGACGATGCCGGCCGGGGTCGGCTTCAGGCCGGCGACCTTGGTGTTCAAATAAATCGCCGCGCACTCGGCCCGGAGCTTCTTTTCGAGCGGTTGGACGAGGTCGCGGTCGGCGAGCAGGAGCAGCCCGTCCATCGCCTCGACGACGGTCACGGCCGACCCCATCGCCGAGTAGATGCTGCCGATCTCCAGGCCGATGTACCCGCCGCCGATGACGAGCAGTTTCTTCGGGACGTCCGGCATGAGCAGCGCGGCCGTCGAGTCCATGATGCGGTCGTCGCCCAGCGCCCACGGCTTCGGCACGGTCGGGACGGACCCGGTGGCGATGATGCAGTTCTTGAACCGGACGCGGGTCTGCTTGTCCCCGTCGGTGACGACGACGGTGTTCGCGTCCTCGAAGGCGGCCGTGCCCTTCATCACCTCGACGCCGCGGGACTTGCACAGTTGGCCGATGCCGCCGGTCAGCTTGGTGACGACCTTGCCCTGGACGAACTCGCGGAGCTTGGGCAGGTCGAGCTTCGGCTCGCCGAAGGTCAGGCCGATGCCGGCGGACTCGTGGGCCTCGCGGATGATCTTGGCGACGTGCAGGAGGGCCTTCGACGGGATGCAGCCGCGGTTCAGGCAGACGCCGCCGAGCCGCGCGCCCTCGTCCACGAGCAGGGTCGGGATGCCGTGGTCGCCGGCGTGCAGGGCGGCCGGGTACCCGCCGGGGCCGCCGCCGATGATGAGCAACTGGATTTCGCGCGTCTCCGCCATGATGCCTGGCTCCACGGTTTAGGGGTGTCGGGGTATTTTACCGAACGCCCCGCCGCGCGGCCGGGGTTTACGGAACGCGCAGGCGGACCGGCGGGGTGGCGTGCTCGGTGCCCTTCCGCTCGCTCTTGACCGTGACCGCGATCGGCCGGTCTTGCGGGGTCACCCACGGCTCGGCGTAGAGCACCACTTCGCGCTCGCTCTTGTCCGGCAAAACCAGGATGCCGCTCAGGCCGATGTTCATGACGCGGACCCCGTGCGGCAGGCCGCGGACCTCGATCGGGATGCGGCCGGTGTGCCCGCCGAGCCGCTCGATTTTCACCGTGAACCGCGTCTCGGTCCCGGGCCGGAGGGCGATTTCGGCCGCCGTCGTCGCGGTCAGGTCGGGCTGGTCGGCGACGGTCAGGGCCGGGCCGGGGGCGGTGCGCGTCACGAGCTTGCCGCCGATGTCGGCGGTGCCGGCGAGTTCCCACGGGCCGGCCGCGGACTTCGCGCCGGCGGTCGCGGTCAGGGTCACGGCCGTCGACGTTTGTTCGGCCTCGATGACGGTGTCCGGGAGCGTGAAGCCGGCCGGCAGGTCCTTCGCCGTCAGGCGGATCGGCCCGTCGAAGTCGTCGGACCGCGCGGCCGTGATCGTCGCGGGAACCCCGCCGTTCTTCCAGACGGTCCCGGACGCGGCCAGCTTCAGCGTGAAGTCGGGCCGGGGCGGGCGGACGGTCAGGCGGTAGGCGTGGCCCGGGCCGGCCGAGGCGCTGGCGTTGCGCAGGCGGAGCCGGTAAACCCCGTCGGCCGGGGCGTCGAAGGCGAGCCGCGAGTCCTTGCCGTGAGCCGCGCCGCCGTCGTCGTTCTGGTAGGCGAGGGCGAAGACCGGCATCCCGTTCGGCGGGAAGGTGCGGCCCGGCGGGTGGACTTCGACCTTGTACGCCAGACTGCCGTTGGCCTGCTGCGTCGGCGTCGTGCCGAGGTACCCGACCCGCTTGCCTTCGACGCTGACGAACTGGCAGTCGTCGTCCGGCCCCTTCGGGAGTGCCGCGATGCGCATCAACTCGCCCTTCACGAACAGGTAGTCGTTGACGCCGAGTTCGGTCCACGTTTCGAGCCGGATGCCGGGGTTGATCGAGTCGTGGTCGCGGAAGGTCGTGTACGCCTTGGCCGTGCAGCGGAGGGTCGCGCGGGGCACCGGGTTGCCGGCGGCGTCGAGCAGTTCGAGGACCGAGTCCAGGGCCGACCCGAGCCGCGCGGCCTCGACTTCGGCGACGAGCCGCTCGCCCTTCTTGGCCCGGAACGACACGACGTGCGCGGCCCCCGGCGCGGCCAACTCGCCATCGACCGTGAACGGCACCGCCGGCAGTGTCGTCGCGGCGTCGGTAAACGCCGCACTCGGGAACTCGCCGACGACGACCGACGCGGGGCCGACCGGGTCGCCGGCGGTGCGCTCGACCGGCACCGCGTACCGACTGCCGACGGCGGCGTCGGTTTGCACGGCGACCGGCTTGGTGGCGAGTGGCCCGAGGTTGACGCCGCGGACGGTCACGGCGGTCGAGACGCCGCGGGTCACGCCGAGCGGGAAGACTTCGGTGATCACCGGGACCGGGCCGAGGTGCAGGCGGTACGCCAGCCCGGCGGTGCCGCGGAACTCGCGGTCGCGGACGCCGACGGTGTAGGTGCCGGCCGCGACGAGTTTGAAGCCGAGCAAACTGCCCTCGCGCTCGACCAGCACGCGGCCGGTGGCGTCGGTCAGCGTCAGCACGGGGGTGAACTTGGCCGCGTCGGCGGTCGTCACGAGTTGCACGCCGAGTTCGTCCCCGGCCGCCCCGGTGAAGCGGTACGCGTCGGCGTCGCCGGGCCGGTCGAGGCGGCCGGCGACCGTCGCGGGCAGGGCAATCGTCTGGCCGGGGTGCCCCTCGGCGACGACGGCGAAGCGGTCCACGGCGAACTTGGCGTTGCCCTCGGCCGCCAGGGTCGCGTAGCCGATCGGCGCGGCCGCGGGCACCGTCAACTTGGCGGTGCGGCGGACGGGGCTGTCGTCGGGCGACGGCGTCAACTCCAGGGTCAGGCCGTGATCGAGGGCGACCGCGGTCAGCGCGTCGAGGCCGGTGCCGGTGAGGGTGACCGTCGTCGTCGTGCCGCGGAGGGCGGCGTTCGGGGCGACGGCGGTCACGGCCGGTGGCTTCGGCTTGGCGACCTCGCCGGTCGCGGCGTTGACCCGCAGGACGGCCCCGGCGAACAGCCCCAGCGCGAGTTGCGTTCCGTCGGGCGACAGCGCCGCGGACGGGATCACGTCGGCCTGCGGGGCGAAGACTTTGACCTCGCGCAGGGTCGCGGCGGTCCACGACTTCACCGACCCGTCTTCGCCGACCGTGTACAGCGTTGTCCCCTTCGGCCCGACGAGGACGCGCGACACGGCCGCCTCGTGCGCGAACACCGACGCCGTCAGCTTGCCGCCCTCGGCGGTCACGGCCCACGACCGCAGGCTGCGGTCCACCCCGGCGGCGTAGAGGGTCTTGCCGTCCGGCTGCCAGGCGACCGCGTACACCCAGTCGGTCGAGTCGGGCAGCGTGTACAGCCGCTGATTCGTCGCCGTGTCCCAGAGCTTGACGGCGCGGTCGGCCCCGGCGCTGGCGAGCAGCTTGCCGTCGGGGCTGAAAGCGAGCGCGTACACGGCGTCCGAGTGGTCGGTCAGCGTCGCCGTCGGCTTGCTGGCGGCGGTCAACGGCACGGCCCCGAGCTTGATGAGCCGGTCGAACCCGGCCGTGGCCAGCGTCTTGCCGTCGGGGCTGAAGGCGAGCGCGTAAATCGCGTCCTTGTGGGCGGTCAGCGTCACCGGGTTGGCGTCGTCCAGTGAGGCGTAGACGCGCAGCACGCCGGACTTACCGGGTGCCCCACTGGCCACGGCGAGCGACCCGCCCGGGGCGAACGACAGCCCCGTCACCCGGCCGTCTTGCCCGGCGAGCGTGCGCGTCGCGTCGCCGGTGGCGGGGTCGGTCAGCGTCACCCGGTCGCGGGTGCCGGCGGCGAGCAGTTTGCCGTCGGCCCGGTACGCGAGGGCGGTGACCGGCGGGCCGGCGGACGCCACGGACGTGGCGGTGACGGCGGCGGCGAGCAAGAGGACGCGGAGCATGGCGGCGGCCCACGGGGAGAGTGTGCGGGACATCTTACGCGGCCGGCGTCAGACAGTCCGGCCCGGCGTTGCGGACCGCGTTCACCGTCGGGTTCAACGCCGTCGCCGTGAGCAGGTCGTCGGGGCTGGTCGTCAACAGCGCTTGAAGCTCGACGAAGGGCGTCGCGGCGTCGAGCCAGGCGGCAAAGTGGTCCCGGGGCAGGATCGCCGGCATCCGGTGGTGGCAGAAGGCGGTGGTCGCGTTAGCCGGCACCGTCAGGATGGTGCAGGTGAACAGCGGCGTCGCGGTCTTCGGCCCCCACACGTCCCAGAGGCCGGCGAAGGCGAGCGGCTTGCCGTCCGGGCGGCGGAACAGGTGCGGGACTTTGCCGGCGGGGGTCGCGTGCCACTCGTAGAAGCCGGTCGCCGGGATCAGGCAGCGGCGGGCGCGGAAGCTGTCGCGGAAGGCCGGGTTGGACGCGGCCGTCTCGCTCTTGGCGTTGATCGGCTTCGGCCCGGCGTTCGGGTCGGCCGCCCACCGCGGCACGAACCCCCAGCGCATCCGGACCAGCCCGCGGCCGGCCCCGTGCGGCTTGTTCCCGACGACGGCGACCAGGTGCGACGGGGCGACGTTGTACTGCGGCCCGAGGTCG
>JANYHV010000174.1 GCA_025362195.1 Fimbriiglobus sp.
GTCGAACGGGTGCTCACGGTGGTAGCGACGTGCCGCCAGCAGGACCGGGACGTACTGGCCGTCCTGACCGCGGCGGTGCAAGCCGCGCGGACCGGGACCACCCCGCCGTCCCTCGTCCCCGCCGGGCCGTGAACGCTTACAGCTAAACAATATACACGTAAACTCAACTTTAGCTTAGAATTGGAAATACCAGTGGGCAAGCATTATGGCGAGATTTTTCACACATTACCCCCGTTTCGGCCGCGCCTTCAGGTCGAACAGGCCGAAGATCTCGTCTTCGGTCAGCATTGCGGCCGGCTTCTCGGCGTTGGCGATCAGGTCGTTGAAGACTTTGCGCTTCGCCTCCAGCACGCCGGCGATGCGTTGCTCGATGGTGCTCTCGCACAGGAAGCGGGTCACGGTCACGGGGTGCTGCTGACCGATGCGGTGGGCGCGGTTGATCGCCTGGTCCTCGACGGCCGGGTTCCACCAGCGGTCGAACAGGAAGACGTAGTTCGTGAACTGCAGGTTCAGGCCGACGCTGCCGGTGCCGTAGGTCATCAAGATGACGTGGGCGTCGGGGTCGGCCTTGAAGCGGTCGAGGATCGGGGTGCGGTCCTTTTGCGGCACGCGGCCGTGGTACAGGAGCGGGTTGTGCTTGCCGAGGGCTTTGGCAATCACTTCGAGCGGCTCGACCCACTGGCTGAAGATGATCGCCTTGCGGCCGTTGGCGGCGACCTCGTCCATGTCGGTGATGAGTTGTTCGAGCTTGGCACTCTCGCCGGTTAACGGGTCGAAGTTACAGATTTGTTTGAGGCGCATCACCAGTTGGAAGACGTGCTGCACCGTGATCGTCTGGCCCAACTCGTTGAGGTGGACGATGCCGTCGTTCTCAGCGCGGTCGTATGCAGTGCGCTGGGCCGGGGTCAGTTCGAGTTCGAGGTCTTTGACCATTTTCGCCGGCATCTCGGTCTGCACCTGGTCCTTGGTGCGGCGCAGGATGCTGTCACACGTCAACGCGGCCAAACGTTTGGTCGGCGTGTCGGAAGGGACGCGGCCCGGATCGACGAAGGCGAAGATGTTGATGAGGTCGTCCACGCTGTTCTCAATGGGCGTGCCGGTGAGCGCCCAACTCCGGCCGCGGCGGATACTGCACACCACTTCGGCGGTGCGCGAGTCCTTGTTCTTGATGCGCTGGGCCTCGTCGAGCAGCACCACGTCGAAGTACGTGCGCGGGTCGGCGATCACCTCGGCGTCGCGGGACACGGCCTCGTAGTTGATGAGTTTCAGCGGGCAGTTCGACGTGAGCCAGGTCGTCCGGCGGGCCTCGGGGTCGTTGGGGAAGACTTCAAACGGCAGGTCGGGTGCCCACAATTTCAACTCGCGGCCCCAGTTGTGAATGAGCTGTTTCGGCGCGATGAGCAGCGCGGACCGGACGATCCCCTGGTGGAAGAGCAGCCGCAGGGCGAGGATTGACTGCGCGGTCTTGCCCAGTCCCATTTCGTCGGCCAACAGCGCCGAGTGCCGCGGCACCATGAAGGCGATGCCCTCGCGCTGGTACGGGAACAGCTCGAACGGCACTTCGAGCGCGCGGCCGTTGAAGATGTCGTCGAGCGGCGGCTGCAACAGGTACAACAGGCGGTCCTTGATGAGCACCGTGTCGGCCGTCGGCCGGATGCGGATCGGCGGCTTGCGAACGCCGCCGTCGTCGGGCAGCGTCGGCAGGTCGATGACCTCACGGCCGGCCGGCTTCGACGAGTCCAGGCGCTGGGCCGGCGGGCGGACGAGGTCGGTCGGCGGCGCGGGGAACTTCCAGCCTTCGGTGGAAATGTTGAAGTCGAGCCGGCCGAGGGTGCGGACCCACGGGGTCTGGTTGAGCAACCGGGCTTCCTTGACGCCGACGCCCAGCGGCGAGTCGAAGCGGGCCAGGGAGTGCGCCTCGGACGCGAACGCCAGGTCGAGGTCGTGCGTCGGCGACCACGCCGCCAGCGGGGCGAACTCGAGCACATCGACGGTGTCGAAGTCGTCGGGCGTCCTGCCCGGGTCGTCGTCCGTAACGTCAGGCCGCACGGTTGGTCACCCCCATTTTGCGGGCCTCGGCCATCGCCTCGCGGATGCGGCCGAACGGTTCGGCCAAGTCAACCGCCGGGTCGATCGCTTCGAGCCGGTCGTCGAGGGCCGCGCGGTCGTCGGCGAACTTCGCCCCGTAGCTGAGCGTCGCCGTACACCGCCCGGCTGGGAGCGGCAGCAGGTCGTCCGAGGCCGGGGCGTTGACGCAGACCACTGGCACCCCGAGCCGGGCACGCAAGCCCAACGCCGCGGGGCTGTCGGTCACGACAATCGTGGGCTGGGCGGAGGTCTTCTCGATGAGCGTCTTGCCGATCAGTTCGGCGTGCAGGTACTCGGTCAGCGTCGGGCCGTACAAGATTTGCTGCACGCGGTTCGGTTGCACGGCCGTGCTCAGGCGGAACTCCAGCGGCCGGCCCCAGGCGTTGGTCACGAGGTAGCCGCCGAACACGCCCGAGGCGTCGGTGACGATCGACAGGAAGCCGACGACCGCGGGCGACGCGGGGCCGGCGAGGGCGGGGAGTGCGGACTTCGCGGTTACTGCGTGTGGTGTGTCGTTCACGTTGGCGAGTCTCGCGGGGTCACGGGCCGTGCATCGTAGTTGTTCGGCGGTCGCCCCCGCCGCACTGAATCGACACCGCCCGGGCCGGCCGGCAAATCGGGGCCGGAGTGCGACCATCCGGCACGTCCGGCCCGACCGACGGGACCGCATTAACCCGCCGGTGAGTGCGGAAATTCGTCTCGATTGGGATAAAGTCGATGGAAACGATCAACATGCACAACATTTCCGCCCCCGGGTTGTGGGGTCGTGCATAAAACGGTAATATCAGGCACCGACGCCTCCCCGTTTTTGCTGGACCCGCCATGACCACCGACCCCACTGCCGCCCCCGTCCCGGACTTCACGCCCTCCCCGGTCGAGGCCATCAAGGCGACGAGCCAGTACCTCCGCGGCAACCTCGTCGAAGAACTGGCCAGCGACTCGGACCACTTGACCGACGAGGGCAAGAACCTCGTCAAGTTCCACGGCAGCTACCAGCAAGAAGACCGCGACGCCCGCAAGAACCGCCCCAAGGGGGCGGCGGCCGGCAAGGCGTACTGCTTCATGATCCGCCTCAAGCTCCCCGGCGGGAAGTTGACCGCGGCGCAGTACCTCGTGCTGGACGAGTTGAGCGACAAGTACGCCAACGGCACGCTCCGCCTGACGACCCGCCAGAGCATCCAGTTCCACGGCATCTTGAAGCACGACTTGAAGTCTACGATCGCCGGCTTCAACGCCGCGCTCGTGACCAGCTTGGGCGGCTGCGGGGACGTGAACCGCAACGTCATGGCGTGTCCCGCCCCGCTCCCCGGGGCCGCCCGCAAGCAGATGCAGAAGCTCGCCGACGACGTGGCCGCGCACCTCGCGCCGAAGTCCGGGACGCAGGCGTACCACGAGATCTGGCTGAACGGCGAGAAGCAGACCGGCCTGGACACGCTCCCGGCCGAAGTCGCCGAGCCGATCTACGGCAAGCTCTACCTGCCGCGCAAGTTCAAGGTCGGCTTCGCCCTGCCGAACGACAACTGCATCGACATCCTCGCGCAGTGCCTCGGCTTCCTGTGCGTCACGGACAAGGACGGCACGCCGGTCGGGTACAACGTGTACGTCGGCGGCGGCCAGGGCCGGTCGAACGGCCGGGCCGACACGTTCGCGTACCCCGCCGCCTGCCTGGGATTCGTCACGCCGGAGGAGGTCGTCGCACTGTCCGAAGCGATCATCAAGCTGTACCGCGACCACGGCAACCGGGCCGACCGCAAGCGGGCTAGGTTGAAGTACGTCGTCGCCGACTGGGGCGTCGACAAGTTCCGCGACGTGTTCGTCGCCGACTACTGGCACAAGCCGCTCGCCGAAGCCAAGGACGCGCCGATCACGAATGTCGATCTGCACCTCGGCTGGTACGGCCAGGGTGACGGCAAGTGGTTCCTCGGCCTGAGCGTCGAGAACGGCCGGATCAAAGACGCCGGCCCGACGCGGCTCCGGTCCGGACTGCGGGCCATCGCCGCCGCGGTCGGCTGCACGGTCCGCATCAGCGGCCAACAAGACCTGTTGCTGTGCGACATCGACCCGGCCAAGAAAGCGCAAGTCGATTCCCTGTTGAACGAATACGGCATCCCGCGGCCGGAGAACCTGTCGATGGTCCGCAAGTGGAGCATGGCCTGCCCGGCGATCCCGACCTGTCCGCTGGCCATCACCGAGTCCGAGCGGGCGTTGCCGGCCGTGATCACGCAGATGGAAACCGACTTGAAGGAACTCGGCCTCGAAGGCGAGCCGATCAGCGTCCGCATGACCGGCTGCCCGAACGGCTGCGCCCGCCCGTACCAGAGCGAAGTCGGCCTCGTCGGCCGGGGCGGCACGAAGTACACGATGTTCATCGGCGGGGACAGCTACGGCCGGCGGCTCAACGCCGAGTTGCAAGACTCGGTCCCGATCGAGCAGATCGCCCCGAAGTTGAAGACGATCTTCACGCACTTCAAGAAGGACCGCAGCGGCCGCGAGAGCTTCGGCGACTACTGTTCCCGCGTCGGCCTCGACGCGCTCCGGGCGATGATCGCGTAGGGCCGCCCCGCGAACCGGCGACTGTCCACCCGAACGGTGCTGCATGGCCGACGTGAACTTGAACGAGCAAGTCCGCCGGCACCTCGCCGGCCTGCAGGCCGCCGGGATTGACTACGTCCCGGCGCTGCCGCAAGTCGCGGGCGTCGCCCCGATCAAGCCGCTCGTCGAGGCGTCGGCCGACCCGAGGAAGCCCGTCCCGCACCCGGAAGTGCCCGCCGCCCCGGCCGCCGTCCTCAGCGCGACCTTGTTCGCCACGGCAGCGACCGGGCTGGACGTGCCCACGACGCCCGCCGGCCGGACGACCGCGTTGACGGTGCTGGCGGCCGAAGTCGTCGGGTGTACCCGCTGCCCCGATCTGGTGGCGAACCGCACGCAAACCGTCTTCGGCGTCGGCCCGCTGTCGCCCGACCTCTGCTTCATCGGCGAAGGCCCGGGCGCGGACGAGGACCGCCTGGGCGAGCCGTTCGTCGGCAAGTCCGGGCAACTGCTCAACAAGATCGTCGAGGCGATGGGGCTGAAGCGCGACGACGTGTACATCATGAACGTGATCAAGTGCCGGCCGCCCGAGAACCGCGCGCCGACGCCCGAAGAAAGCCTGCACTGCCGGCCGTACTTCGACCGGCAACTCGAACTCGTCCAGCCGAAGCTCATCGTCTGTCTGGGCGGCGTCGCGGCCGGCCACCTCCTCCAGACCAAACTCGGCATCACCAAGTTGCGCGGCGAGTGGCGCGAGTACAACGGCACCCCGGTGATGTGTACCTTCCACCCGGCCGCGCTGCTCCGCAACCCCGAGTGGAAGAAAGAAACCTGGGACGACATGAAGAAAGTGCTGGCCAAACTCGGCCGCCCGGTCCCCGGCGCGAAGTGACGAGAACCGTCCGGCGTGCCGGAAGCGTCAGCGCCCGGAGTTCGTGCGTCACGACTGGAACGCAGGAACTCCAGTCGCTGACGCTCCTGGCTCGCCGGGGACTACTCTTCGCCGGTCGCCAGTTCTTCGATGGTCGCGCGGAAGTGCTGGACGATCTGCTTCATGCCGACGGGGCGGACGAAGGCGCTGGCGTGCTCGAACCCTTTGACTTGCTCGGCCCAGTCGGCCTGGTCTTCGTTGACGACGAGCACGCCGGACAGGTCGAGGCGCATCGAGTCGGACTCGCGGAGGACCTTGCGGAAGGTATCGACGCCGTCCTTGCCGACGGTCCCCGCGTCGATGAGTAGCGCGTGGTACGGCGACTGCTGGTACCGCTTCAAGGCGTTCGTCGCGTCCGTGGACATGAGCACGCGGAAGCCGATCTTCTTGAGCTTGTCGCGGAACACGTCCTGCAACTTGGGGTTCTGCTCGACGACGTAGATCGTCAGCGCCCCGCCGGCCCGGCGGACCTCGTCCCCCGCCCCGGCCAGTTCGGCCCGGACGGTCTTGATCGCTTCCAAGAATTGCGCCGGCGTCTGGAAGCGGGCCGTCGGGTGGAACGCCACGGCCTTGAGGATCAACTTCGTGAGCGACGGGCTGAACCCGAGTTCGGGCGCGCGGAGGGCCAGCTTCGCCTCGACCTCCTCGAAGCGGCGGCGCATCTTGGCCGCGTGCTTGTCCTTGGTCCGCGGCATGATCGCCTCGCCGGCGATCATCTCGAACAGGACGTGGCCGAGGAAGTAAATGTCGCTGCGGATGTCGCCTTCCTTGACCTCGGTCGCCTTCTCCAGGCCGGCGTAGTCGATGGTCCGGTCCATCTGCGCCTCGCCGTCCTTCTCGGCCGTCGCCGACCCCTTGTCGAAGAAGATGACCGACCCTTGCGTGATCCCGGCCAGGCCGAAGTCGACGAGCTTCGCCGTCGTGTCGGTGCCGAGCAGAATGTTCGTCGGCTTGATGTCCCGGTGGGTCAGGCCGCGCGAGTGCGCGTAGGCCAGGCCGGTGACGCACTCCTCCATGATGCGGAGCGACTCGTCCGGCTCGATCCGCTTGCGGATGTTCAGGATGTCGCGGAGGTTGCCGCCCTCGACGAAGTCCATGACGATGAAGTGCTGGCCGGTCGCCTGGTCCTTGCTGACCGCCAGAATGTTGACGATGTTGGGGTGGTTGATGGTCCGGCCGATGCGGCCCTCGCGCTCGAAGTGTTCGACCTGCCGGGGGTCGTCCGTCCAGCGGCGGCGCAGCACCTTGACCGCGACGATCTGCCCGGTCCGCGGATCGTCGCCGCGGTAGACCCGGCCGAAGCTGCCCGAGGCGATGCGGTAGAGGATGCGGTACCCGCCGAGGAAGTACCCGTCGCGGTCCCCCTTCAAGACTTTTTGGCTCTGCAGGGGCGTCAGAATGCCCTTACGCTCCAGGAGCCGGACGTAGTCCGACGCCGGGGCCTTGGTGTCTTCGAGTTCGATCAAGACTTCGCGGGCCGTAATCTCGTCGGTCAGGCCGACCCGCACGACGAAGGCGGCCGTGGCTCCGGCGTTCGCGGTCTCGGGGTGGTCGGTGGTCATGGCGGGTTCCGGTGGCGAGCGGTCGCGGCAGGTGATACTAGCTTACGCCAGGGCCGCGGGGCACGCAACGACCGGCTTGCCGGGTGACGCCAAGCCGCCGCATTCCCTCCCGCGCATCCCCTACGGCGAACACCGGGCCGCCGTCACCCCAATCGCCTGGCAGCACTCGGCATGATACACTCTCGCCCGTACGCCGAACTCCTGACACTGCTCGACCGCACCGACCCCCAACTCGCCCCGACCCCGCCGGGGATGTACGCGGTGAGTTTGCGCGCCCGGAAGCCGCCGAAGGGTCGCCGATTTCTCGACGCCTGGTTCTCCCCGATGGCGGTCGGCCAGCCCCTGCCGACGCTGCCGGTCTGGCTCACGCCGGAGTCGCACGTCCTGTTACCGCTCGACGTGAGTTACGCCGAGACGTGCCGCGTCCTGGGCATCGCGTAGCCCGGAATCCGCCCGCGAAGAATCGGCTTGACACGAATCCCGGCCCCGGTATGGTCCGCGGCGAGTGGGGGCGGCGTGGGCGAAACGGTTCCGGGGGGAACCCGCCCGACGGCCGGCCCTGCCACGAGTCTCGTGCCTGCTGGGGGGTTTTCGATGCGCCGTACCGCGTTCCTTTGCGCCGGAGTCGGTCTGGCCGCTTTGTCCGGGGCGTTGACCGGCTGTCTGCCGCAACAGACCTCCCGGTCCCAGGTCGCCGAAGACCCGGCCGACGCCGACCAGTTCGCCACCGTCGGCGTGAAGACCGCCGTCGGCAACGTCGAGCCGATCCAGGTGTCGGGCGTCGGCCTGGTGTTCAACCTGCCCGGCACCGGCAGCATCCCCCAGCCCGACGGCTGGCGGACGATCCTCGAACAGTCGATCCGCCGGCAGCGCGGCAACCCGAAAGAGATTCTCGAAGACCCGTCGAAGCAGTTCTCACTGGTCCTGGTGAGCGCCATGATCCCGGCCGGTGCCCGCGTCGGCGACCGCCTCGACGCCTCGGTGTCCCTGCCCCCGTCGAGCCGGACCACCAGCCTGATGAACGGCATCCTGGCCCCGACCGACCTGCAGAATTACGAACTCGCCGGGACCGCCCGCGAGTCCCTCCAGTCGTCCGGCATCCCGGTCGGCAACAGCCCCGCCGCGTCGGACTCGACCCTCCTCACGGGGAGCAAGATGGCCGCCGCCGAAGGCCCGCTGGTCGCCGGGTACGACGGCACGGCGAAGCTCACCGGCGACGCCCTGGACGGGCCGAAGGCCGCCCGCGTCTGGGAGGGCGTCAAGTGCCAGCTCGACCGGCCGTACTACTTCCTGTTAAACGAGAACAGCCCGCAACCGCGGCTGGCGATGGTCATCGCCGAGCGGCTGAACTCCGTGTTCCTCGCCCCGGGCGAGCGCGTCACCAAGCTGGCCGAGGCCAAGGTCCAGGGCAAGCCGCTGGTCGTCAGCTTCGTCCCGGCGACGTACCGGCTGAACCACACGCGCTTCCTGCTCGTCGCCCGCCAGGTGCCGCTCAACCCGGTGAGTTCGGAAAGCCCGTACCGCAAGCAACTGGAGAACGACCTGCTCCGCCCGGAGTTGGCGGTCACGGCCGCGATCAAGCTCGAAGCCCTGGGCGTCGACAGCCGCCAGGCGTTGCGGGTCGGGCTGCAGTCGGACTCGCCGTGGGTCCGGTTCGCCTCCGCCGAGAGCCTGTCGTACCTGGGCCACGCCGACGGCGCGAAGGACCTCGCCGACCTCGCCGGCAAGCACCCGGCGCTGCGGACGCAGTGCCTGATCGCGCTCGCCTCCCTGGACGACGCCGTCTGCCTGGACCAACTCGCCGAGTTGACCCGCCACCCCGACCCGCAGTTGCGCTACGGGGCCTTCATCGCCCTGCGGTTGGTGGACGCGAAGCACGAGGCGGTCCGCAACCGCACCGTCAACGGCAGCTACCAGGTCTACCACGTCGCCCCGGAGACGGACGGGCTGGTCCACGTGTGTACCCAGCGGCGGAGCGAAATCGTCTTCTTCGGGTCGCGCATCCCGCTGCGGACGCCGTTCTCGTTCCCCTTGGGCAACAACTTCACCGTGTCCGCGAAGGACGGCGAGCCGACCGTCACCGTCAGCCGGGTGACGACGGACAAGAACGGCGAGCCGGCCACGGCGAGCGCGACCTGCCTGACCGACATGGCCGCGGTCGTCAAGCAACTCGGCGAGTCCGGGGCGACGTTCGCGGACGTGGTCGATTTCGTCCGCCGCGCCCAGAAGGCCGAGGTCGTGACGACCGCGGTCCTGTTCGACAACGCCCCGCGGTCCCTCGGCATCGCCCAACTGGCGACGATCTCGCGCGGCGACCCGGACGTGAAGAAGGCCGACCTCGAAGTCGCCCGGACCGGCAACGGCAACCTCGCCCCGGCGTCCTACGACCTGCCCAGCGAGGCCGACTCGGTCAAGGCCCAGGCCAAGCTGATCGACGCCCCGGCGCTGAACCGCGAGCCGGGCAAGCTGTTCGGCCCCCGGCGGGTCGCCCCGCTGCCCGAGCCGCTGAGCGACAAGTAACGCCGACGCCCGGCGAACGCCTCGCCCGGCACCCGGACCGACGCGAGTCGCCGGGTGCCGCGTCCCGTCCCGGCCGGTGGCCCCATGCTCAAGCGCCTCGAACTCATCGGCTTCAAGTCGTTCGCCGACCGCACCCGGTTCGACTTCGCCCCCGGCGTGACGGCGGTCGTCGGGCCGAACGGGAGCGGCAAGAGCAACATCGTGGACGCCGTCCGCTGGCTCCTCGGCGAGCAGTCGGCGAAGGCCCTCCGCGGGACGGAGATGACCGACGTCATCTTCAACGGCTCCTCGACCCGCAAGAGCCTCGGCATGGCGGAGGTCACCATGACCTTCGACAACGCCGAACGCCACCTCGACCACCCGGCCGACGAAGTCCAGGTCACCCGCCGCGTCTACCGGGACGGCCGGGGCGAGTACCTGCTGAACGGCCACGAAGTCCGGCTCAAGGACGTGAAGGACGTGTTCCTCGGTAGCGGCGCGGGCCACGGGGCGTACAGCGTCATCGAGCAGGGCCGCGTGGACGCCCTGCTCACGTCGTCCGCCAAGGACCGCCGGCTGATCTTCGAGGAGGCGGCCGGCATCAGCCGGTTCAAGGCGAAGAAGCTCGAAACCCTGCGCAAGCTCGACCGCGTCGGCACCGACCTGATCCGCGTCCACGACATCCTGCAAGAACTCGACAAGCAACTCCGCACGCTCCGCCTGCAAGCGTCGAAGGCCGAGAAGTACCAGGAGTACCACGCCGCGCAAAAGACCTTGCGCGTCGGCGTCGGCCTGCGCGACTTCCGCCGGCTCAGCGCCACTCTCGACGCTGAAACCGCCGAACTGGCCCACTTGCGCGAGCGGATCGCGGCCGACTCCGGGGACAGCCTGAGCGGCGAAGCGGATTTGAAGAAGCTCGACGCGGAGGCCGCGCGGACGGGCGAAGCCCTACGGGTCCACACCGCCCAACTCGCGGCCACGCGGGAGGCCATCGTCACGCTCGACGCGGCGGCCAAGGCCGAGCGCGGCCACCTCGCCGTGCTCGAAGCGGAAGCGTTGCGCCTGGGCACGCAGCGGGCGACCCTCGGCCGGCGGACCCGCGCCCTGGAGCGCGACGCCGAACGCCACGAGGCCGAGACGGCGACGGTGACCAAACTCGCCGCCGTCGAAACCCAGCGGGCCGCCGGCATCGCCGCCACCCAGGCGGCGACCGTCGCGCGGCTCCTCGACGTGAACGCGGACGCGCAGCGCGAGCGCGAGAAGCAGTTCGACGCCGTCGGCCGGGAGGCCCGCACCGCGAGCGAGTCCGAGGGCGCGCGCGGGCACCTCGACCGCCTCGACCGCGACTTGGCCCGCAAGGCCGCCGAGGCCGCGCAAACCGGCACCCGGCACGGCGAGTTGCAACAACTGCTCGACGGCCTGTCGCAGAGCGACAGCGACTTGCGCGAGCGGCACGCCGAGACGCAGGCGCGGCTCCGGCGGGTGACCGGCGAACGGGACGCGCTGGCCGCCGAGATCGTCGCCGCCCAGGGCGAACTCGAACGCCTGCGGGAGGAGCGCAGCGGGTTGCGGGCGCGGGCCGAAATTCTCGAAGGGTGGGAGGCAAGCCGCGAAGGCTTCGGGGCCGGCGTGCGGGCCGTGCTCGCCCGCCTCGACGCCGGCGACCCCGTCCTTTCGCCGGCCATTGTCGGGCTGGTCGGCGACCTGTTGCGCGCCCCACGCGACATCGCCGGGCTGGTCGATATCGCGCTGGGGGACGTGGCCCAACGGTTCGTCGCCGCCGCGAACGCCGACGCCGCCGCCCTTCAAGTCGCGCTCGACGGCGGCCCCGGCCGGGTCAGCTTTCTCCCGCTCCGGCCCGAGTCGGCCGTCGTCCTGTCGCCGCCCGGAAACCGCCCGCCGCCGCTGCCGTTGGCCGCGATGGTGCAGAGCGAGTGCGTCGGCCTGGCCGGGCAACTGCTCGGCCGCACCTTCGTCGTCGAGACGTTGACCGAAGCCCTCCGGTGGGCCGCGTGGCACCCGGGCTTCCGCTTCGTCACCTTGCGCGGCGAGTTGTGCGACGCCGACGGGACGGTCACCGTCGGCCCGACGCAGGCGGACGCCGGCATCCTGTCGCGCAAGTCCGAGTTGCGCGAACTCCGCGGTAAACTGCACGCCCTCGAAGCCGCCATCGCCGGCCGGGAAGCGACGCACCTCCGCTTGCGCCGGGAGTCGGAGCGACTGGCGGGCGACATCGGCGGCATGAACCGCGAACTCGCCACCCTCAGCGGCGAGGCCGGGACGCTCCGCGAGCGCATCCTCGAACAGCGACAAACGCAACGCCAACTCGCCGAACGCCTCGACCTGCTGGCCGCCGAGACGCGCGTCGCCGAAGCCGAAGCGGTTCGGGTGCGGGCGGCGGTCGCGGGGCTTCAGGCCGAAGCGACCGCGGCGTCGGCGGAGGTGCGACTGGTGAACGCCACGCTCGACGAACTCGTCCGCGCGGCGGCCGACGCCGAGCGCGAGCGCGAGCGGCAGGTGCAAGACCACACCGCCGCTCAGGTGGCCGTGAGTCGGGTGACGGAGCAGTTGGCCGGGTTGCGAAAGAAGAAAGCGGAACTCGACGCCGAGGCCCGCCAGCGCCGCGCCGACGCCACGACCCTCGCCGCCGACGAGCGCGCGACCCGGCAGCGGCACCTCGAAACGACCCTGGCCGTCCTGCGCGCGACGGCCCAGGCGGCGACACACTCCGCCGACAAGGACGCCCGCACCCGGGTCGTCCGCGAGTTGAACGCCCGGCGGGACACGGTCCAGGCCGCCCGCGCCCAGTTGCAGGCCGCGCTGAAGGATTCCCGGTCGGCGACGCAGGAGCAACAGCACGCAGCGCACGGCCGCGAACTGGTCGTCCGCGATTTACTCAACCAGCGCGACGCCGTCGTCGCCCGGTTGCGCGACGACTTCGCCCTCGACCTGCGGCAACTCGCGGCCGACGGCACCCCGGTCGAACTCCCGGCCGACCCGGCCGACGAGATCGAGGAGTTGCGGCGGAAGATCGTCAAACTCGGCAGCGTCAACGTCGAGGCCATCGCCGAACTCGCCGAACTCGCCCGCCGCGAGGGCGAGTTGCGGGCACAGTTCGACGACCTGAGCCAGGGCCGCAGGGCGTTGCAGGCGATCATCGACGAGATCAACACGGAGAGTCGCAAGCTGTTCACCGACATGCTGACCGTGGTCCGGCAGCACTTCCAGGAACTGTTCCGCAAGGTCTTCGGCGGCGGCCAGGCGGACATCGTGCTCGACGACGAATCGGACGTGCTCGAGAGCAGCATCGAGATCACCGCGCACCCGCCGGGCAAGCAGGCCCAAAGTCTGTCGCTGTTGAGCGGCGGCGAACGCGCGCTGACCGCGGCGGCGCTGCTGCTGGCGATCTTCCGCAGCAAGCCCAGCCCGTTCTGCCTGCTCGACGAGATCGACGCGGCGATGGACGAGGCGAACACCGCCCGCCTGGCCGACCTGGTCCGCGAGTACAGCCACAAGACGCAGTTCATCGTCATCACGCACAAGAAGCGGACGATGGCGCGGGCCGACGTGCTGCACGGCGTGACGATGCAGGAGAGCGGCGTGAGCCGGCTCGTCGCGGTGCGCTTCGAGGACTGGCCGGAGGACGACGCGGCCCCCGCCCGGCAAGCCGCATAGGATAGCCGCGTGTCCCTGCCAACCCGTGAGGCCGCCGCATGTCCCTCGTCCTGACATTCCTCGCCTGCCTCGTCGGCCTGACGGCGGTTTTTCTCGGCCTCTCGCTCACCCTGCAGCGCCTCTTCTACAGCCAGGCGGCCGACAAGTTGCCGCTCCGAGCGGTCGTCGCCGCGCTGATCCTGGCGCTCTTCCTGACCGGCTGGACCTTCCTGAACACCCGCGCCTCGCACAAGGACAAGTACGGCACATTCCTGGAATTCAACTCGACGGCCCAGGCCCCGCTGACCGACTTCCAGGCGGTCCGCCGGCTGCGGTTCAAGGACAAGGAGAGCGGCCAGTTCAAGGAAGAAAGCGTGCCGTTCGTGCTCAGCGCGGACGGTAAGCAGTTCGTCGAGAAAGACGGGCTGAAGCCGTTCCGCCGCAACACGTCCGACTACGTCACGACGGCGCTGTTGGTCACGCGCGACGGCAAGTCGTCGAAGTTCGTCGCCCCCATCGCGGAGTTCACGAGTGCCGACCAGAAGAAGACGGGCGACCCGGTCTTGTTCAAGGAAGAAACGGGCACGGCCACCGTTAGCGACCAGAACTTGCACGTCGTCGAGATCTTCAGCTACGCCGGCCTGGTCGCCGTCCTCGGGCTGAACGCGCTGCACTTCGCGCTGTGGCTCGTCGCCTTCTGGCCGGTCCTCCGCTTCCGCGTCGGCCTGGGTCTCTTGCTAACGGCCATCTTCGGCGGCGTGACAATGCTCGTCCTCATGCCGCTACTGTTCAACTCGAACGCCGTGAAACCCGCTGCCATGACGGCTCCGCCGCAGGCGCGGTAGCCCGGCGCGAACTCGCCCCGATCCCGCACGAGGCCGCCGATGCCCCTGTTGCTCCCGCTCGTCGCCGTCCTGCTGGCGAGTGCCGCGCCGCCCGAGGCCGTACCACCGCCGCGGCTGGTCGTGTTGGCCGTGGCTGAGTCGTCGCTGCCGAGTGCGCCCGGCCGCGTCCGGCAACTCGCCTTCGACGCCGACCCGGCCAGCTACTTCGCGTCCGGCCGCAACACGACCAAGGCCGACCACCTGACCCTCACCTTCGACAACCCGGTGTCGCTGAAGTCGGTCACCGTCGTCACCGGCCGGCCCGACGGTAGCGACGCTCTGGGCAGCGGCGTCCTGGAGGCGTCGGCCGACGGTACCGCCTTCGAGGCGCTGGCGACGTTCGCCGACGGCAAGGCGGCGGCGGCCGGCAAGGGGCGGCTGGTCAAGGCGCTGCGGGTGCGGCCGACCGAGGACGCCGCGCACCCGCTCGTCGTGCGCGAGTTCACGATCGACTCGGACCCGCAAGTCGTTACCTTCCGCTACCCGATCGAGTTCACCCTGGACGTGACCGACGCCCCCGAGATGCAGGCGTGGGGCGACAAAGTCGTCCGCGTCTGCGAGCGGCAGTACCCGAGCCTGTGCGACGACCTCGCCAGCACCGGCTATCGCCCGCCGACCGAGATCCGCCTCGTGATGAAGAAGGACTACGACGGCGTCGCGGCGGCCGGTGGTGGCCGCATCACCGGGTCGGTGAAGTACTTCAAACAGCGGCCCAACGACATCGGCGCGATGGTCCACGAGACCGCGCACTGCGTGCAGAACTACCGCGCCCGCGGCCTGCCCGGTTGGCTCGTCGAGGGGATCGCCGACTACGAACGTTGCTGGAAGTACGAGCCGGGAACGGCCCGCCCGCTGAACCCCGACCGCGCCCAGTACAACGGCAGTTACCAAGTCACCGCGGCGTTCCTGGCCTACGTCTGCGACACCTACGACTACCGGGCGGTGACGAAGCTGAACGCCGCGCTGCGGGCCGGCAAGTACGACCCGTCGATTTGGAAAGAACTGACCGGCAAGCCGGTCGAGGAGTTGAACCAGGAGTGGCGGCGCTCGCTGGCGAAGTGATGGTAGAAGCAAACAAGAGGATCGATATGACTAAGCGTGAAATGGCCCGTGTCGAAAAATGTCTCGGCATCCGCCTTCCTGCTAACTTTCGCGCTGTGATGACGGAGCGTGGCGAGCAACTCCGCAATAAAACCTACATCCTTGACGGGCAGAAGGTACTGAGCTACACCGGCCGACTTTTCCTAGACACTGATGAAATGTCTTGCGTCAACTTAGCGGAACGAAGTATCGACGCCACTGGCGGCTACTTTCCGCATTGGGAGCGAACATATGTACTGATAGGCTCCAACAAAGCGTCGGACTACTACGCCCTCAGCCTTGATAATTCCCCCAGCGTCTGGATGATCGGCAATCACTGTGGAAGTGTCCCGACGCGGACGCATGCCTCATTCGTCAATTACGTCGAATGGTTGCACCACACCACCCCAACCAGAGTTACGACTTCCCACTACGCCGTGGTCCCGTCCGTCGCGGAGCAGGCGTTCCTCGCCCACATCATCGACGAGCCTGCTGACGATCTGCGGAGACTGGTTTTCGCCGACTGGCTCGAAGAGAACGGCCAGGCTCCCCGCGCGGGTTACGTCCGCGCTCGGTGTGCACTCGACTGCAGACCGCCGGAGTTCGGTACGTTTGGGGACGCCATCGAGCAGTTGCGCGACGGTAGATATCTCGCCCCAGACGTGAACCTGCCGCCCGGCTTTTCGTTCGACGCGGATAACAGTGACTTCTTGATATCGTGGGGCGGGAAACATGACGGCATGGAAGGCGGGTTGCCGTCGCTTGCCAAGGTAGATTTGGAGGCGATCGACGAGGCCGATTCGGCCCGGATTCTAAGCTTACGCCTCCCAGGACTCCTCGAAACGACCACGATCCGCGGCCTGAAACTCGGCAACAAATTACCGACCCACGCCGCGACGCTCTTCAACTGCCCGGCCGCCTCTGCAATTACCCGCCTGAGCATGGAGTGCGTGCCGAGCGGCGAGTCCGTTTGCCCGGTCGTGGCGGCGTTAGTCGCGTCACCGATCGTTCGGAACCTGACCCGGCTCGACATGACGAACGGTCTGCTGAACAAGGCCACGGCAGAGGTTTTGGCGTCCGGCCCCTTCGATCGCTTGCGACGACTTGAGATATACGATCACAACGCTTCTCGGGAAGGTCACTCCACCCTTATGGCGGCCCCGTGGTTCCAGCGGCTTGAGCGGCTGTCGATGGAGCTGTCTGGGCCGCTGAATCTTCCGCAGCTACACACGCTTTTCATGGGCGTAAATACGACCGGCCTATTTGAAGAATTTATCAATAACTCGAGACTTCCGGCGTTAAAACGCCTTGATATTAGGTGCGGTTTAATCAGTGGTAAGCAGGCGGAGGCACTCACAGGGCTACGCTGCGGAGAACTCGTCGATCTGTGCATTCGAGGCACCACGATCCGCATGGCCCACCTGAAAGTGATCCTCACAGCCCCATGGGCGAGGCGGCTGGAGGCGTTAAGGATTGATCCACATGGGCGGAATCTCGAGCCGTTGAACAAAGTCATCGACAAAGCCCCCTGCGCCAAGTCCCTGCGCATCCGCCGCGTCGGATGACGCGCGTCACGCCTGCTTGCGTAGCTCCCACTCTTCGCTCGACACGAGTACGTCGCGGGCGTTGCTGCCGTTGTAGCTGCCGACGATGCCGTCCTCGGCCATGAAGTCGATGAACCGAGACGCCTTGCCGTAGCCGATGCCCATCGCGCGCTGCAACAGCGACGTGCTGCCGCGCTGCTCGCGGACGACCACCTCGACGGCCTGCTCGTACAGCGGGTCGCGCTCGCGCAACTTCTCGGCGAGGCTGCCGCCGCCGGCGTCCTCCTTGGCCTTGAGGTTGAGCAGTTCGCTCTCGTAGTTCGGCTCGTAGACCTCCATCGACGCCACCGTCCGGCCGATCTCGCCGTCATCGACGTAGGCCCCTTGCGCGCGGATGATCGTGCTCGTTCCGGGCTGCAGGAAGAGCATGTCGCCGGCCCCGAGGAGCTTGTCGGCCCCCTTTTCGTCGAGCACGACGGCACTGTCGGCGCGGCTCGCCACCTGGAAGCAGATACGCGCCGGCAGGTTCGACTTGATCAGGCCGGTGATGACATCGACCGTCGGCTTCTGCGTGGCCAGGATCAGGTGGATGCCGGAGGCGCGGGACTTCTGCGCAAGGCGAATGATGCTCCCCTCGACCTCCTTCTTCATCGACATCAGCAGGTCGCCGACCTCGTCCACGATGATGACGATGTACGGCAGCGACGCCGGGATCGCCTGGCGTTCGTCCTCGTTGGCGGGGTCGATGCGGCGGATGATTTCGTCGCGGCCGAGTTCGTTGTAACTGGCGATGTTGCGGACGCGAGCCTTGCGCAACAGCTCGTAGCGCTCCTCCATTTTATCGACGGCCCACGCCAGGATCGCCTCGGCCTTCTTGTCGTCGGTCACCACCGGGTGCATCAGGTGCGGGATTTTGCCGTACTCGGAGAGTTCGACCTTCTTGGGGTCGATCATGATCAGCCGGCACTCCTCGGGGCTGCGCGTGTACAGGAAGCTCAGGATGACCGCGTTCAGGCAGACCGACTTGCCCGTGCCGGTGCGGCCGGCGATGAGCAGGTGCGGCATCGACGCCATGTCGTACACCAGCGGCCGTCCTTCGACATCCTTGCCCAAGAAGATCGGCAGCTTGAACTTCGCGGTTTTGGCCGTCGTCGCCAGGATCAACTCCTTCAAGCGGACCGTCTGGCGGTGTTCGTTGGGCACCTCGATGCCGACGGTGTTGCGGCCCGGCAGCGGGGCGACGATGCGGACCGCGGCGACGCCCAGGCACAACGACAGGTCGTCGGCCAGGTTCGTCACTTTGCTCAGTCGCAGTCCCACGTCGAGGGAAATTTCGTACTGGGTGATGACCGGCCCGGTGTGGATGCCGACGACCTTGATCGTCAGCCCGAAGTCGGTGAACGTCTTCTCCAGGAGCGCCGCCCGCTCGCGCAACTTCTGCTCGCGCTCTTCGAGCGGGAACGGTTCCGTGTCCGCCAGGAAGTCGAGCGACGGCATCTCGTAGCCGACGGCATCGACCGCCGGGACGTGGACGCGGAGTTGCGGCGGGATCGGCGCGGGCCGGGTGACGACGAGCGGCGCGCGGGCGATCTCGACCGGCGTCTCGGCGTCCGGGTCGGCGACCGCCGGCGTCAATTCGCCGTGCCGGACGATCGGCAGCGTCGGCGTGACCGGCAACTCGTCGATGGGCACGAGCGTCACCGGTGCCGACGGCTCGGGGCGCGCTCGGAACAGCGACGTGACCAGCTTGATCGCGCCGGAAAGCACGCCGTCCCCCAAGCGGGCGACGAGCGAGTTGCCGCGGGCGGCCCAGCGGCCGAATCGCGCGAGTGTCAGCCGGGTGACGCGGAGCAGCACCGACACGAGCGGGTCGGCGACGAGGCAGACGCCCAGGACGCCGACGAGGGCCAACACCGCGGCCGGGGCCGGGGGACGCACGGCGTCGTCGAGGGCGAAGCGGAGGTACGCGCCGATCGCGCCGCCGGGGCCGAACGGGGCCACGGCGTGCGGCGACGGCGGAACGTAATCGACGGCCACGGCGGTCAGCACCGTCAGCACCGACCAGCCGGCGGTTCGCACGCCGAGCTTCCACCACGGGCAGCGGAGGACGTACAGAGTGACGACGGCGAACAGCCCGACGCCCAGCGTCGGCACGGCGATGCCGAGGGCGTTGACGACCGGGCGGGCGACGTCGTCGGCGGCGGGGCCGACGCGGTTGGGCAGCCCGGACAACGGGGTGTACGACGCCACGGCCGCGGCCAGCACGGCCAGCGCGGCGTAGGCGGACAGGGCGACCGCGTCGAGCCGGAAGCGGGTGCGGGCGGGCGGCGTCGCCGGGTCCGGCGGGGTGTCGGTCATGGCGGCGGTCCTCGTCTCGGCGATTCGCAATCTCGGCCGTGCCATTTTGCACGACGACTCGCCCCCGACGCGGTCCACAACCCCGCGACTTGAGCGAAACTCCGCGGGTCGCGCCGGGGCGCGGCGGCAGAACGCGCACACCCGCTACAACTTCCGGCCGGCTCGCGGTTCTTCGCGACCGGCGACCGGCAGCGGTGGACTTGTCCGGTGGCCGCCGTATCGTGGGATTGTCGCCGAACCCCCGCGTGAGACTCCGTGATGAAACTCGATCAGTTGAAGGGCAAGACCGTCGGGTTCGCGGCGTCCGGCGGGCTGGACTCGTGTACCGTCACCCGCTGGCTGACCGACCACGGCGTCGAGGTCGTCGCCATTTGCGCGGACATGGCCCAGCCGGACGAGACGAACTTCGCCGACGTGGAGGCGCGGATGCTCGCGTCCGGGGCGAAGGAGTTCGTCGCCATCCCGCTCCAGGACATGATCGCCGAGGCCGGGGTCGAGGTCATCCAGTTCCAGGCCAAGTACGAGGGCGCGTACTGGAACACGACCGGCATCGGCCGGCACGTCATCGTCGCCGGGATCGTGCCCGAGTTGAAGAAGCGCGGCATCGGCGTCCTCGGCCACGGTTCGACCGGCCGGGGCAACGACCAGGTCCGCTTCCAACTGTGTACCAACATGCTCGCGCCCGAAATCGGCGTTTACGCCCCGTGGCGGGACGAGGCGTTCCTGGAGCGGTTCGGCGGCCGCAAGCAGATGATCGAGTACTGCCAGGAGCGCAACCTGCCGATCAAGGCGACGATCAGTGCCCCGTACTCGACCGACGCGAACCTGCTCGGCCTGACGCACGAGGCGGGCAAGCTCGAACACCTCGACGTGGGGCCGTGGTTCGTCACCCCGGGCATGGGCGTGCTGCCGACGGCCGCCCCGGACGAACCGGAGACGGTCACGGTCCGCTTCGAGGCCGGCCGGCCGGTCGCGTTCAACGGCCAACCGGTGACCCCCTTCGCGGCGATCACGCAGGCCAACGCCGTCGGCGGCAAGCACGCCGTCGGCATTTGCACGCACCTCGTCGAGAACCGCTTCGTCGGCATCAAGAGCCGCGGCGTGTACGAGGCCCCCGGGATGGAAATCCTCGGCACCGCCTACGGGTACTTGCTGCAACTGATCCTCGACCGCCGCAGCCGCGAACTGTTCGACCAGCTCTCGGCGTTCGTGTCGAAGCAGATCTACCAGGGCTACGGCTTCGACCTGGCGACCCACGTGGCCCGCGAGGCGATGAAGCCGATCTCGCGGCTGGCCACCGGCACGATCGCTTTGAAGCTTTACAAGGGCGGCGTCCACTACGAGAGCGCCGCCGACGTGCCGCACCAGCTCTACTCGGAGAGCAACGCGTCGATGGAAGCGATCGGCGACTTCAACCACGGCGACAGCGAAGGCTTCCTGCGCGTGCTGCATGTGAGCGCCCGGGCGCTGGCCGCGAACAACCTGATCACGCCGCCGGAGTGGGCGGGGCGATAGTCTTGTTAGCCCGACGCGCGAGCGTGGGACGCAAAGGTTCGTCCACAAAGTTTGCAGACAACGACCGGACCGTCATAGACCCCGGCGTTGTTTACGAACCTTTGCGTCCCTCGCTAGCGCGTCGGGCTAACAAGTCTGGCCTTCAGTCCACCACGGTCAGCGTCAGCGCGAGCGTCACCGCCGGCCCCTCGAACAGGAACGCCCGGGGGATCGGCTTTTCGTCGTCGACGATGCGGGCCGACACCCGGGACACGCTCGTCGGCTCCGCGATCACGCGCACCAGTCGCTCGAACTCGTCGAGCAGGCCGTCGCGGTCCGAAGCCGCGACGCGCATCCGCCGGTACTCGCTGTCTCGTAGGGCACGCCGGCGGCCGAGGCAGACTTCGAGCCAGTCTTCGAGCCGCCGGCGGAACGACTCGGGCCAGTCCTTCAGGCGGACCAGTTCGACCGGCTTGGTCTCGAAGAGTTGCTCGTAATACGCGGTCAGGAAGGCGTCGGTCGCCCGCGCCGCCGGCCAGAGTTCGGCGGCGAAGTCGAGTTGCTCGGCACTCGCCAGGGAGACGACGGCGAAGGCGTCGAGCCGGCCGAGGAGTTCGCCGTAGGACTGGGCGGTGGCCGAATCGGTGACCGCCGTCAGCCCTTCGACCTGGTCGCACCAGGCTCCGCCGAGGCGTTCGCGCAGGTCGCGGAGGCGGCGCTCGACCTTGAGCATCTCGGCCTTGCGGCCGGGGTCGGCGCGGAACTCGACCCACTGGCGGACGTACTCCTCGCGCTTGGCTTCGCCGGTCGTTTGCAGCCAGTCGGCGTAGGCGAGCAGACTTTCACTCGACGAGTCGGCGGCTTCGGCGGCCCGCAAGTAGTCGTCGTGCGTCACTTCCGGGTCTCGTACTTCTCCGGCACGTCGTTGAGGATCGACGCCAGCACCGTGTCCGGGGCGACGCTCTCGGCCTGGGCCTCGAAGTTCATCAGCACGCGGTGCCGCAGGGCCGGGAAGTAGACCTTGCGGATGTCCTCGAAGCTCACGTTGTACCGGCCGGCGAGTAAGGCCCGCACCTTGCCGGCGAGGATGAGCGCCTGCGCCCCCCGCGGCGACGCCCCGGCGCGCAAGTAGCGCACCGTGTCCTTCGTGGCGAACTCGCTGTCCGGGTGCGACGCGAGCAACAGGCGGATCGCGTAGTCCTGCACCGGGGCGGCGACGAGGACTTCGCGGACGAGTTGCATCCAGACGACGATCTCGGCCGAGTCCATCACCTTGTTGGGCGTCGGGGACTCGTTGCGGGTCGTGCGGTCGATGATCAGGTTCAACTCGTCGCGGGTCGTGAACGGCACGAGGAGCTTGAACAGGAAGCGGTCGAGTTGGGCTTCGGGGAGCGGGTACGTCCCCTCTTGTTCGATGGGGTTCTGCGTGGCCAGCACGAAGAACGGCTCGGTCAGCTTGTGGACGGTGCCGCCGACCGACACGCTCTTCTCTTGCATCGCCTCGAGCATCGCCGACTGCGTCTTCGGCGTCGCCCGGTTGATCTCGTCGGCCAGGACCATTTGCGCGAACAGCGGGCCGGACTGGAAGCGGAAGTCCCGCCGGCCGTCGGGCGATTCGGAGATGATGTTGGTGCCGATGATGTCCGACGGCATCAAGTCCGGGGTGAACTGGATGCGGCTGAAGTGCAGGTCGAGGGCCTGCGACAGCGTGCGGATGAGCAGCGTCTTGCCGAGGCCCGGCACGCCTTCGAGCAGCACGTGCCCGCCGACGAACAGGCACGTCAGGACGCCGCGGACGATCTCCGGCTGGCCGACGATGACCTTGCCGATCTCGACTTCGAGGGCGGCGAACCGCTCGCGGAACTGCGCGGCGCGTTCGGTCATGGGGGCGGTAGTGTTCATGGCGGGAGTGTACCCGAACGCCGGCCGCGACTCAAGCGGCCGGCGTCGGGAATGCGACTACTTTTTCAC
>JANYHV010000180.1 GCA_025362195.1 Fimbriiglobus sp.
GACGAGTCGTGGTTCTGCATCGGCACCCAGTGGCACCCCGAGTGCGACTCGGCGTCCGCCCTCGACCGGCAAATCTTCGACAACCTCGTCGGCCAGGCGCTGAAGTACGCCGACAGCGAACTCGCGGCCGCGTAGGCGTCCAGGTACAATGCCGCGATTGGACCGAGTCCCGCCCGTCCCGGAGTGTCCCGCCGTGCCCACGATCCCGATCGCACAAGCCATCGAACGAGTTGCGGTCGCCGTCGAAAAGGCGACCTCCGACGACCTCCGCGAAGTTTACGGCGAGTTGTACCCCGGCAAGCCGCTACCCCCCGGCGGCCCGGTCGCGGCCGAACTGGCCCGGTACATTCGCGCGGAGATGTACCGGGAAGAGATCGTGGACTTGTGGAACGTGGTGTTCCCCTCGGGACAGTACGTTTCCTACGACGAAGATGTGGACGCGGTGAGAATTAGCGACCACGAGTCCCGCTACGCCGACCGGGACTGAACCGCGCTCAAGCACTTCCGCGGACGCAGGTCTCCTTCAGGTGGCAGCGGTGAGGCCGGGGTTGAGTACGACCCCCGCCGGTCACCTTGTCCCCCGACCGCTCGACCCTCGCTAGCGCGTCGGGCTAACAAGAATCGCCTGCGGCGGAGCCGTGCCTCTTGCTCACTATTAATCCCGGCGGCGCATCTCTTCGGCCTTCTCGTGCCGCTCTTTGTTGCGGCGGGCGATGCCGGGGGTGTAGTTCGGCCGCACGGCCGGGGTGTCGGACTGGAACAGGGCGAACCAGCGCTGTTCGAGCTTCTCCCAGTACGTCGATTCTTTGGGCATGTTCGGGTACGGCGCGACCACGTTCTTCAGGTCGAGCGGGGTGCCCTGCGGCAGTTGGCCCGCACCGGGTGCCCCGGGGCCGACGAGGCCGGGGGTTTGTGTGGCCAGGCCACTGATCGGCGTGCCGGCTTGCGGGGCCGCGGCCGGGAGGCGGGTGCCGACCGGTTTGAGGATCGGCCGGGCGACGTTCGTGCCGACCGTTTGCCCCGGCATCCCCCCGACTTGCGCGACCCCGACCCCTTGCCCCGCCGCCACGGCCGAAAGCGCGAACAGTAACCGCCGCATGGGATGCCCCCCGAGAACTCAACGAACCGCCCCGGGGACGGCGATACCGTCGGCGGGAGCGGCTGTCAAGAAGTTGCTCGCGGTTCAATTGCGGAATGCGAGCCGTCAACTCGTGGGGTGTTCCACGGCCGCGTCGTAGCCGTATAGATCGGGGTCGGCGAGTTCTTCGTAGTGTCGCTCGATCTCGGGCAGCGCGGCCACGAACGCCTCGACGACCGCCGGGTCGAAGGCGAGCTTCGCCCCGGCCCGGATCATGACCGCGGCGTCGAACGGCGTGTGCGTCCGGCGGTACTCTTCGTAGGCCACGGCCGCGGCCACGACCCGGGCCGGGGCGGGGATCTGCTTGCCGGCCAGGCCGTCGGGGAAGCCGGTCCCGTCGAACCGCTCGTGGTGGTGCCGGACGGCCGCCCGCGCGACCCGCAGGAACGGCAGCGCGTCCCCGTGCAGTCGGCCGAGCGCGGCCAGCACCGCCTCGCCTTGAACGGGGTGCTGCTCGTAGGCGTACTGGTCCGACGGGGAGCGCTGGCCGGTGGCGTCGATCGCGTCGTCCGGCGTGGCGACGAGGCCGAGGTCGTGCAACACCGCGGCCCGGCCCAGTTCGGCGACCGCCCGCGGGTCGGTGAACGCCGCCCACTCGGTCCCGGCGGACAATCGGGTGACCACCGACCGCGTCGTCCCGGCGATGCGGGCCTGGTGCGCCTTCGACTCGCCCGGGCGGGCGGCGGCGACTTCGGCGAGCGCGGCGACGACGGCCTGCCGGGCCTGGTCCAACTGAACAGCGGTGGCGCGGGCCGTACTCTCGAGGTGCCGCACGGCGTCCGCGGGTCCGGTCGCGGGGTCGGTCGTGAACGGAGCCAACTCGGCGGCGACCTGGGCCGCCGTCGGCCGCCCGCCGGGGTGCCGGGCCAGCATCCGGGTGACCAGGGCGTCGAGGGCGGGAGGCAGGTCCGGGCGGAGGTCGCGGGGGCGGCGCGGCGGGCCGGCCTGAATCGCCGCGATCACGTCCGACGCCCGCGTCTGCTGGGCGTACGGCAACTGCCCGGTCAGCACCCAAAAGAGGGTCGCCCCCAGCCCGTACACGTCCGCCGGTTCGCCGGCCGTCGGCGCGTCCTGGAGCTGCTCGGGGGCCAGGAATTCGAGGCTGCCCAACAGCGTCCCCGGCCCGGTCAGCGTCGAGGCGAACTCGCGGGCCAGGCCGAAGTCGATCAGCTTGACCCCGCCGGTCGCCGTCAGGAGCAGGTTCGACGGCTTCACGTCGCGGTGGACGAACCCGCCGGCGTGGCACGCGGCCAGCGCCCGGGCCGCCTGCCGGCCCCACTCGGCCGCGACGCCGACGGCCGCGGTGCCGTGGTCGTAGACGCGGTTCTCCAGGTCGCCGCCGGGGACCAGGTCCATGACGAAGTAGGCCATGCCCGGCAGGCCCTCGGCTTCGGGCAGTCGCCCGGCGTCGTGGACGGCGACGACGTTCGGGTGGTCGATCTGGCTCAGTAACCGGACCTCGCGGAAGAACCGGGCGACGACCCCCGGGTTCAGCTCGGGGACGAGGTTGACGGCCTTGATCGCCACCGGCCGGCGGAGGGTCGTGTGCTCGCCGCGGAAGACGACGCCGACGCTGCCGCTGCCCAACCGGTCGAGGACGCGGTAGCCGCCGAAGGCCAGGCCGTGGTACTGCCCGGCGATCGCGCGGGTGGCCACGTACCGGGTCAGGGCGTGCAAGCCGACGAGGGCGTCCGCCGTCCGCTCGCGGGAGGTGAACTGGCCGAGCCGCGACCCGACCCGGGCGAAGAAGTCGGGCAGTGCGTCGGCGCTCAACAGTCCGGCGTGGACGAGTTCGCCCAGGAACCGCCGGCCGGCCGGCGGCAGTCCGGGGACTTCCGCGACCCGCTCGGCGACCGGGCCGGGAATCACCGGGGCGACCGCGGGCCGGACGGTCGCGGTCTGGGGCGACGCCGCGGTTTGCCGGACGGTCGTGAGGGCGGGAAGGGTGTTCATGGGGCGTGCAAAGCCTGGCGACAGCGGAGGGGCCGGCAACGGTAGGACGGGTCCGCGGGCGGGGCAAGCGGCCGGCCGGTTTCCCCGCGCGCCCCGGGCGAAAGCTTGCCGGGAAACCCGACGCCGGGGGCTTACCGCCGGCCGGGCGCGTGCAATAATACCGGCGTGACCCCCTTTCCCGCGTCAGGAGCTGTGGCCGTGCGTAATTCGTGGATCCGTCGAATCGTTGGGGCCGCCGCGTTCGCGGGCCTCGCCACCTGGACCCTGACCGGCGAAGCCGCCAACCCCCTGCCCGAGGGCAACGGCACCCTCGCGGCCGACATCGCCTTCCTGCAAAAGGGCCTGTCGAAGGAGCCGCAAAAGCGCGAGGTGCCGACGCTGAAGGCGGTGGCCATGCTGATCGCCTTGAACGCCCAGAACCAGATGGACGGTAAGGACGCGGCCAAGATGGCCGGCGTCCGGGACGCGGCGCTCGCCGTCGCCGGGGCCGTGACGAAGAAGGACTTCGCCGCCGCCAAGACCGCCGCCGCGTCGCTGAGCGACGCCAAGCCGGCCGCCGACGCCAAGCCGGTGACGCTGGGCGGGATGCACAAGTTCGACCTCGACGAGTTGATGTCGAGCTTCCGCAAGGGGACCGTCGGCGGGCTGAACCTCGAAGCCGACGTGAAGGCGCAGTCGAAGAAAGTGACCGACCCGCAGGCCGCCGCCGTGATCGCCGGCCGCGTCGCCCTGATCGGCGAGTACACCTTGGGCTTGCCGCCCGAAGGGATCGACGCCGCGAAGAAAAAGCAGTGGGACGCGTGGAGTAAAGAGATGACGACCCTGGCCGCGGACATCGCCAAGGAATCGGCCAAGGCCGACAAGGCCGACAAGGTTAAGATGGCCACCGGCTTCCGCAACCTCGACGCCAACTGCAACGCCTGCCACACCGCGTTCCGCAACTAATGCGCCCGCACCGAGAGCGACCGGCGGGCACCGGCCCGCCGGTCGCTCGCTCGTTGACCGCTGCGCAATCACTTCTCGTCGTACCCCGCCCGAACGCACCCCGGCTACTTCTTCTTCGGCTTGTCTTCGGCGACGGCCGTGATCGACTTCTTGCCCTGGCGGGCGAGGGCCTCGATCCCCGTCGGGCAGTCGCGGTTCAACGGGCACTCGCGGCACAGCGGGACTTCGACGCAGATCGTCGTCGCGTGGTCGATGAGCACTTCGGTGAAGTCGTACCCGTTGGCCTTGCTGACGTGGTGTTCGAGGCTCGCGCGGGTCGATTCCAGGTCGTCGATGTCCCCTTCGATGACGTGCAGCCGGCGGAGGACGCGGACCGACGGCCCGTCCAGGGGGACGGCATGGCCGCCGAGGGCGCGTTGCGTCACCCAGGCGACGGTGAAGTCGGTCACGCCCTTGTCCTTGTACCGGGCGAGTTGCTTGGCCGCCTGCTTGACGCCCTTCTTTTCGAGGTCGTCCAGCTCGAACGAGTACGTCCGCTCGAAGTGCTCTTGCAGGAACTCGACGATCCGCTTGGCCCGGTCGCCGGCGTCGGGGGTGTCGCCCAGCACCTCGGTCACTTCGGGCACGCTGCTGACGCGGATCTCGTTCCAATCGACGAACGCCCGGCGGAGGCGGGCGAAGGCGGCGTCGGCGGTGGCCGTGGGCAGGCTCTCGCGGCACATCGCGAAGACGACTTCCTCCAGCACCGGCCGCTTGTCCGGCTCGGCCGGCGGGTGGAACTTCTTCTTGAGGACGGTCAGGGTTTTGTCGAGCAACTGTTGCTTGTTCGTCGGGGCCGCCATGCGGGTCGCTCTCGGGAGTGGGTCAAGACTTCGGGGTCGCGGTCCCAGTCGTCCCGGTCTGTTCATCACTATCGCGCGGACCCGCTTCGTCAATTGCGGCGGCCTCGGCGTCGGCCGGACTGCCGTCCGCGATCTCCACGTCCTCGTCGTCCTCGTCGTCCTCGTCGTCGTCTTCGTCGTCCTCGAAGTCGGCGTCCTCGGCCGGGACGTACCGGTCGCGCGGGGTCAGGCCGGTGCCGTCGTCGGCGACCCCGTCCGGGAGCGGCGGCAGTTCCCCGCTCCGCCGCTTCTCCTCCATCAGGATGCGGGCGACTTCGATGCTCTTCTTGATCCCCTCGTCGAGGTGGAAGCTCAACGTCGGCAAGAACCGCGTGGCCAGCCGCTTGGCCAGCTTCGACTGGATGAACCCGGCCGCGTTCTGGAGCGCGACGACGCCCTTGGCCTGCTGCGCCTCCGACCCCATGATCGAGACGTACACCTTGGCGTGCTGCAAGTCGCCGGCGGTTTCGACGCGGGTGACGGTCGTGTGCTTGACCCGCGGGTCGCGGATCTGGAACAGGATCGTCTCGGCCGCGACCTCCCGGATCACTTCGGAGACGCGGGCTAAGCGGTGGGTCTTCATGGCAATCGGGTATCGGGTGTGGGGTATGGGGTGTCGCAGACCCGAACGGGTATCGGGTGTCGCAGACCGGGACCGGGTATCGGGTATCGGGTATCGGGTGTCGCAGAAGTCGGGCCAGGTTTTGGGATCGCAGGCGACAGGCGGCGCGGCTGCGACACCCGGAACCCGACACCCGATACCCGATTCCGGTCTGCGACACCCCAAACCCGACACTCGGTTTTGGTTACAAGGTCCGGAGCTTGATCTCGATCTTGAACGCCTCGATCACGTCGCCGACTTTCACGTCGTCGAAGCCGGCGATGCGGAGGCCGCACTCGAAGCCCTCGCGGACTTCCTTCGCGTCGTCCTTGAACCGCTTCAGCGAGTCGAGCGTAGCGACCTTCTCGTTCTGCGGGTACAGCACGACCCCGTCGCGGATGACCCGCACGCGGGCCGACCGCTCGACGGTGCCCGAGGTGACGTAGCAGCCGGCGATGGTGCCCGTCTTGGTGATCTTGAAGGTGTTCCGCACGATGGCGCGGCCCAGGTGGACGACCTCCTCGATCGGCTTGAGCCGGCCTTCGAGGGCCGCCTTCACGTCGTCCACGAGGTTGTAGATGATCTGGTACTCTTGCACCTTGATGTCGCGGTTCTCGGCCAGCCGCATGGCCGGGTCGTCCGAGGTCACGTTGAAGCCGACGATGATCGTGTCCAGGGGCGACGTGAGGGCCAGGGTCACGTCGGACTCGTTGATGGCCCCGATGCCGGCGTGCAGCACCCGGACGCGGACCTCGTCGTGGACGAGCTTCTCGAGTTCCTTGCGGATCGCCTCGACCGAGCCGCGGGCCTCGGCCTTCAGGATGATCTTCAACTCGGACACCTTGGCCTTGCCCGACTGCTCCTTGAGCGAGTCGAGGCTGACCGGGGTGAACTTGTTGCGGTCGAACTCCTGGCGCGTGTCCTGGCGGTTGCCGGCGATCTCGCGGGCGGTGGCGAGGTCGGCGACCACGTAGAACGGGTCGTCGGCGTCGGGCACGGCGTTCAGGCCGATGATCTTGATCGGCGTACTCGGCCCGGCCTCCTTGATCGGCTGGGCCAGGTCGTCGTAAATCGCCCGGACGCGGCCGTAGGTCGAGCCGCACAACACCGTGTCGCCCTTGCGGACGGTGCCGTTCTGGACGAGGAACGTGGCGACCACGCCGCGGTCCTCTTCCATGTACGCTTCGAGGCAGGTGCCCGACCCGGCGAGGGTGGGGTCGGCCTTGAGTTCGGCGACTTCGGCCAGCAGCGCGATCGAGTCGAGCAGTTCGCCGATGCCCTGGCCGGTGACGGCCGAGGTGTAGATGACCGGCACGTCGCCGCCGAGGTCTTCGGGCACGAGCTCCATGTCGAACAGGCGGGCCTTGACCTTGTCCGGCTGGGCACCGGGCAGGTCGCACTTGTTGATGGCGACGATGATGTCCACGTCGGCCGCCTTGGCGTGGGCGACGGCCTCTTGCGTCTGCGGCATGATGCCGTCCACGGCACTGACGACGATGACGGCGATGTCCGTGACGTTCGCCCCCCGGGCGCGCATCTTGGTGAACGCCTCGTGGCCGGGGGTGTCGAGGAAGGTCGTGCTCTTGCCGTCCTTCTCGACCCGCCAGGCCCGGAGGACCTGCGTGATGCCGCCGGTCTCGGTGGACACCACGTCGGACTCCAGCCCGTAAGTCGCGCGGATGGCGTCGAGCAGGGAGGTCTTGCCGTGGTCCACGTGGCCCATGATCGTGACGACCGGGGGCCGCAGGGTGGTGTTCGCGGAGTCGGACGCCTGGGCCGTCTCGCGGAGCTTGCGGAGGACTTCGTCCTCGGCCGTCTCGCTCGTCTTGGCGACGAGTTCGATGCCCTTGTCGATGGCGACCATCTCGGCCACGTCGAAGGCGACGTTCGAGTTCATCGTGTACAGGGCGTTGGTGGCGTTCTTGAGCTTGAGGATCAGCTCGCCGACCTTCATGCCGATGGTCGTCGAGAGGTTCCGGACGGTGATCGGCACGTCGATCTCGATCTTGCCGCCGAGGACCGTGGGACCGTGTTTGACGTGCGACGGGCCGCGGTGCTTCTTGCGGTGCCGGTCGTTAGTGATCATATCGACCGAGCCGCCGCGGCCGATCACCACCGAGTTGCGGAAGCTGCCGGCCCGCACGTCGCGGCCGCGCTCCTGCCGCTGCTTCTGCCGCTGGTCGCGGCCGGCCGCCCCGCCCGGTCCGGGGGCACCCGGTGCGCCGGGCCGGCGCGGGTCGCTGTTGCCCTCGCCCGGTTGGTCGCGGCCGGGCATCATCGGGGCACCCGGACGGCCGGGCACGTTCGGGCCGCCGGGCCGGTTCTCTTCGGTCCCGGGGACCGGCGTCGTCGTCAGGCGGTGAACGTCTTCAATTTTGACGCGGCCCTTTTGCTGCTCCAACTGGCGCAGGCGTTGGATCTGCTCCAGGGTCAGCTTCATCGGGGCCTTGGGCGCGTTCGGCCCGCCGGGGGGCGTGGCCCCGAGGGGCGGGCGCGGGCCGGCCGACCCGGGCGCGCCGGGCGGCCCGAACGCCGGGCGGGTGGCCTGCGGGGCGGTCGAGCCTTGCGGGCCGAAGCGCGGGGCGGCCCCGGGGATGCGGGGCGGGCCGGGGTTCGGCGGCGTGCGGCCGCTGGCGTGCGCGGCCGGGCCGGGGTTCGGCGGCGTCGAGACCGGCCGCGGCGGCAACCCGCCGGGGTTGGCCGGCTGGGGCGTCGGGGCGTTGACCGTCACCGGGGGCCGGGGCACGGGCAGCGGCCGCGGCGGCAAGAACTGCGGGGTGCCTTGAGTCCCGGCCGGGCGGCCGACCGGGGCGAGGGTCCGCATCCCCGGGTTGGCCGGCGGGAGCAGGGTCGGCGGGCGGGTCGTCGCGGCCGGCTGGAAGCTGTCCGGCTTCGCCACGGCGGCCACGGGCGGGGCGACCTCGGCGGGCGCTTCGACCGGCTCTTGCACCGGCGCGACTTCCACGGGCGGGGCGACTTCGACCGGCACGTCCACGACCGGGGTGCTCGTCGCCGCGACCGGGACTTCGACCGGCTCGGGGGCTTCGACCGCGGTTTCGGCCGCGGGTTTCGGCTTGGGCAGGTTCAGGTTCTGCGGCTTGCCGAGGTTCGGCATCTTGGCCGGCAGCTTCGGCAACGGCTTGGGCGCGGCGACTTCGGCCACGACTTCGGCGACGGTTTCCGGGGCGGCGACCTCTACGGGGGCGACCGGCTCCGGCTCGGCGACGGCGACCGGCTGTTCGACCGGGGCGGGGCGGACGACCGGTTTCGGCTTGGGCGGGGCCAACGTCGGCATCTTCGTTTCGACCTTGGGCAACGCGACGGGCTTCGGGGCGGCGGGGGACGCGGCCGGCTTGACGGCGGTTTTGCGGCCGTTCTTGTGCCGCTCGCGCAGGGCGTCCACTTGCTCGGGTTCGAGCGACTTGAGTTGGCTGGTGATCTGCGTGTAGCCGAGGTCTTTGCAGTATTCGAGGACCGTCTTCGTATCGACGTTCAACTCGCTGGCCATGCTGTAGACGCGCGGCTTCCCGCCCTTGACGTCTTTAGTGGCTTCTTTACCAGCGTCCTTGGGGTCTTTCGGCTCTTTAGTCTGCGACAAACTCGACTCCTTGGGGCATTAGCCAACGGCCCCCCTTCCGACCCGGGGTCGAACGAGAAGACTGGCTGTGTGGATTCTAACGGCGATCACGGGTTTGGGTAGGGGGGGCGTTACGGCGTTCATGCCGTCGGCCCTTCACTTTTTGCTTCGCTCGTCACTTCGGGGTGGCTGTTCGGCACGGCAGGGTCTCCGGGGGCGGCGGGGTCGGGCGCGGCGGGATCGGGGTGGGGAGTCGTCGTCTCCTCGGCGGGGGTTTCGGCTGTACTCTCGGACACGATTTCGGCAGGCGGGTTCGCGGCCGCTGCCGCGGCGTCGGCCGCCGCCTTCTCGTGGGCGGCGGTTTCCGCGGCGGCCGCGGCGTCGAGTTCCGCCTGGTGCGCGACCGCTTCGGCTTCGGCGATCGCCAGCGCCGCGGCACTCGCGTTCGCCGCCCGCTCCTCTTCGGAGGCGCGTTCCATGTGGTCCGCGTACTCTTCGGCGTAGTCGATCACTTCCGTGGCGACTTCCATCGTCATGTCCGGCATGAACTTCAACAGTTCCTCGGCATCGACGTAGGTCAACTCATTGTACGAGAGGAAGCCCTCTTCCACGATCTTTTGCACCTGTTCTTCGGTCACGCCAGGCAGTTGGCGGAACCACCGCTCGGCCCGTTCGAGGGCTTCGCCGAGTTCGTCCGGCGTCATGATCTCGATGTCCATGCCGACCAGCTTCGACCCCAACCGGACGTTCTGGCCGCGCCGGCCGATGGCCAGTGACAGTTGATCTTCGTTGACCAGCACGATGGCCCGGCCGAGCCGCGGGTAGGTGAACACGTCCGAGATGTCCGCCGGGGACAGGGCGTTCGGCACGAGGATTTGTAGCGATTCGTTCCACCGCACGATGTCGATCCGCTCGCCGTTCAACTCCTCGATGATGTTCTTGATGCGGCTGCCGCGGACGCCGACGCAGGCCCCGACGCAATCGACCTTCGAGTCGATGCTGACGACGGCGACCTTCGACCGGTAGCCGGCCTCGCGGGCCAGCGCCTTGATCTCGATGGTGCGGTCGTCGACTTCGGGGATTTCTTCGAAGAAGAGTTCGCGGACGAAGTCCGGGTGGGCGCGGGACAGGATGATTTTGACCCGCTGGCCGGCCTTGCGGACCTCGAACACGACCGCTTTGACCCGCTCGCCGACGTGGTGCGTCTCGCCGGGGATTTGCTCGCTACGCGGCAGGAGGGCTTCGGACTTGCCCAGGGAGACGATCGCCGACCCGGCCTCGATGCGGGTGATGGTGCCGACGATCAGCTCGCCCTTTTTGGTGTTGTACTCGTTGTAAACCGTGTCCGACTCGGCCTCGCGGACCTTCTGGATCATCACCTGCTTGGCGGACTGGGCGGCGATTCGGCCGAGGGTCTCGGGTTCGATTTCGAGTTCGCCGTGGCGGGCGACGATGTCGCCGGTGGCCCGGTCGATGTGGACGTGGACGCCCTCTTCGACCATGAAGTGGCGTTCGGCGGCCAGCTTGATCGCGGCCTCGATGCCGCCGAAGACGACCTCCCGGGAGATCTTCTTCTCCTCCTGGATGAGGTCCACGAGTTTGAGGAGGTCCTTGGCGCGCGCCCGCTTCTTGTCTTCGACGGGGATCGCGGGGACGGTCTTCGCTTTGGCCATGACAGCACTCCAAGTCTCGGGGCAAATCCCCCCGGCGTACCCACATTATAGCGTGGGAAACCACTCGCACCGGTCGATCGGGAAGACCCAGTCCGTGGAGGTGCCGATCCCGGGCGGCGTACCAGGCGACCCCGTCCCACGCAGCCGGGTGCGACCCCGGGCCACCGTGACGAGCCACCCACTGCCGAACGGTTCGGTGAAGACGACGGGCCACCCGCTTAAGAGCACCTCGCTTCCGCCAGGTGTCGTGCCGGGGGGCACCGATCGGAGGTCTTCGGGCCGGAGGCCGAGCGTCAGACTGGAAGGCCACTCGCCGGCACCCACCCCCTTCAAAGGGAGGGGGACCGTCAAATGACCGCACCCGGAGTGGAAGGTCCACTCCGAGAATTCGCCGCCGCGCACCACCCCATCCACGAGACTCATCGCGCCCAGGCAAAACGCCGTGAATCGGTTGCCGGGCCGGGCGTGCAGCTCTTCGGGGGTGCCGAATCGCTGCAATTTCCCGCCGCCCAGCACGCCGACGCGGCGGCCCAGGGCCGGTGCGTCCGTCGGGTCGTGCGTAACGACAATCATTGTGGCCCCGGCGAGTTCCGCAAGCAAGTGCAGATCGTGCCGGAATTCCGCCCGGAACACCGGGTCGAGCGATCCGAACGGTTCGTCGAGCAGCCAGAGCGGGGCGTCGCGGCACAGCAACTTCGCCAAAACCACCCGCTGCTTCTCGCCGCCGGACAGCGTCGCCGGCAGCCGCGCGAGCAGCGGTTCGAGCCGCAACAGCGCGACCGCTTCGGCCCGCCGGGGGGACGCCGGGAGCTGCTCGGCGACCGTCAGTTGCGGGTACAGGGCCGGCCGTTGGGCGGTGAACGCGACCCCCCGGCGGTGCGGCGGCAGGCGGTCGAGCCGCGCGTCGTTCCAGTGGACCGTCCCCGTCGTCGGCGTCTCCAGCCCGGCGATCAGCCGCAACAGCGTTGATTTGCCCGACCCCGACGGACCGAGCAACACGAGCCGGCCCCCGGCGTCCAGGTCCAGGGACGTGGGGTGCAGGCTGACGACCCCGCCGGGGTAGACTTTCGACAACTCGGTGAGGCGGAGCACGTCAGTTCAAGTCCCAGAGTTCGTCGGTCGTGCCGAAGTCGAAAATGTTCTCGCGGTCCCGCAGTGCGACCACGGGCGGAATCGCGGTCGGACCGCCGGGCGGGTTGCGGGTGGGGTCGGTGTGGGCTTCGACGTGGCCGTCGAGGAACAGTACGTTGGCCAGCTTGCCGGAGAGCCTGAAGTGAACGCTGGGGTCGCGCTTCGACGGCGGGTTGGAGAACCCGGCCTCGAACATCACGGCCTCCGTGGACCCCGCGGGCACGGAGCAGGTGACGGCGTTGACGAAGGCGACCGTCTGGCTGGTCGAGGCGACCTGGACGATGCGCACCCCCTGGCCCTGCGGCGCGAGGTAAACGTGGTTGTACCCGTACCCGCCGCTGGCCCCGGTGTACATCAGGAACACCTTCCCGGGCGACTTCGCGGGGTTCTGCAGGGCGCTCTTGTTGTTCTCCAGGTACGGCATCAGGTACCCCCCCGCGGCGTCCGCCTCGTAGGCCGCGAACGGGTCGGCGACGGCCGGCCCGGTCTCGCCGAACCACCACTTCCGCCGGCCGCCGGGCAGTGTCGTCACGAGCGGGCAGAGCCGGCCGTTCGCGCTCTCGTAGTTGTTCAACCCGAGGCCGAGTTGCTTCAGGTTGTTCTGGTCCGCGACCCGGCCGGCCGCGCTGCGCACCTTTTGAACCGCCGGCAACAGCAGCCCGATCAGGACCGCGATGATGGCGATCACGACCAGCAGTTCGATGAGGGTGACCGCGCGGCGCATGGCCTTAGAATACCCCGGCGGGGCGGGGCGCGTCAACCGATCGCCCGCCGGCCTCGTCGTAATAGGGCCGGCCCGCCACCCCCCGAGACGACCCCGATGACGCCCCGCCTCGCCCTCGAACCGCTCCCCGGCCGCGACACGCCGACGGTCCTGCCCGCCGGCTTCACCGAGTCGGTGGTCGTCGCCGGGTTCGACGCGCCGACCGCCCTGGAGGTCGCGCCCGACGGCCGGCTGTTCGTCGCGCAACAGGGCGGCAAGCTGTTCGTCGTCGCGGGCGGGGTCAAGCCCGCGGCCCCGGCGCTCGACCTGTCGGCCCGGCTCAGCACCGCCGGCGAGCGGGGCCTGCTCGGCGTCGCCCTCGACCCCGACTTCGCGGCCAACGGGTTCGTCTACGTTTACTACACCCGCGCCGACCCGCTCAACAACCGCGTCGCCCGGTTCACGATGAGCGGGGCGGCCATCGACCCGGCCACGGAGGTCGTGCTGGCCGACCTCGACCCGCTCACCGCGACCAACCACAACGGCGGGGCGCTGCACTTCGCCGCGGACGGCACCTTGCTCGTCGCCGCCGGCGAGAACGCCGACCCGCCCCAGGCCCAGTCGCTCGCCACCCGGCACGGGAAAATCCTCCGGTACAACCGCGACGGGTCCATCCCCGCCGACAACCCGGCGCGGTTCGACGGCCTGCCCGGGACGACCAGCGGCGTCAACCGGGCGATCTACGCGGTCGGCTTCCGCAACCCGTTCACCTTCGCCGTGCAACCGGGCACGGGCACCGTGTTCGTCAACGACGTGGGCCAGTCCAAGACGGAAGAAGTGGACCGCCTGGCGGCCGGCAAGAACTACGGCTGGCCGGCCACCGAGGGCGACTTCGACCCGGCGGCCAACCCGAACTTCACGCGGCCGCTGCACGCCTACGCCCACGGCCCCGACCCCAAGACGCAGGGCTTCGCCGTCGCCGGCGGGGCGTTCTACGACCCGACGACCGCGGCCTTCCCGGCCGAGTACGCCGGCGATTACTTCTTCGCCGACTTCGTCAACGGGTGGGTCAACCGGTACGACACCGCGACCGGGGTGGTGACCAACTTCGCCAGCGGCCTGACCACCGGCGGGGTGGTCGATCTGGACGTGACCGCCGGCGGCGACTTGCTCTACACGGCCCGCGGGTCCGGCGGCCCCGGGGCAGGGGCGGTCTACCGGATCCGCGCGACCGCCGCGCCGGGCATCGTCGCCGACCCGGCCGACCAGTTGACGGCCCCCGGCGTGCCGGTCACCTTCCGCGTCACGGCCGGCGGGTCGATGCCGCTCCGCTACCAGTGGCAGCGGGACGGGGCCGACATCCCCGGCGCGACCGGGCCGAGTTACACCCTGGCGGACCCCCGATTGGCCGACACTGGCGCGACCTTCCGCGCGGTCGTCTCCAACGATTCGGGCAGTGTCACGAGCCGGGCGGCGGCCCTGACGGTCAGCACCGACCGCGCCCCGGTGCCGGCCGTCACCGGTCCCGCCGACGGGGCGCTCTTCACCGCCGGGGAGACGTTCCGCTACGCCGGGTCCGCGGCCGACGCCGAGGACGGGGCACTGCCGGCGGCGCGGCTGTCCTGGCGGGTCGATTACCTCACCGGCGGCGCGCCGGCGCGGCCGCTCGTGCCCGAGACAGCGGGCGTGGCGGCAATCGAGTTCACGGTGCCCACGGTGACGCCGTACACGCTGCCGGATGTTCTCTACCGCGTCACGCTAACGGCCACCGACTCGGCCGGCCAGCGGGCCGTCGTCACGCGCGACCTGCTGCCGCGGACTGCGCGGGTGACGGTCGCCAGCCGGCCGGCGGGGGTCACGCTCGCCGTCGGCGGCCAGCCGGTCGCCGGGCCGACGACCTTCACCGGCGTCGCCGGCGTCGAGCGGCAACTCGCCGCCCCGCCGACGACGACCGTCAACGGCTTGACGCTGACCTTCGCCGGCTGGTCCGACGGCGTGACCTCGGCCACCCGCACGATCTCGACGCCGGCCGCCGACGCGACCTTCCGGGCGAATTACACCGCCCCGCGGCTGCTGAGTGTCGGGGCGGGCGGCGGCCGCGCCGCGGCGGTGCGGCTCCTCGACCTGGAGCGGGACGCGCTCGTCCGCCAATTCAACGTAAGCGGCGGAGAAGCGCGGGTGGCGACGGCCGATTTCACCGGCGACGGCGTGCCCGATGTCGCCGTCGGGGCCGGGCCGGGGGGCGCGCCGACGGTCACCGTTTACGACGGCCTGACCGGCGGCGTGGTGACGACGGCGACCGTCTTCGAGGCGACTTTCACCGGCGGCGTATTCGTAGCCGCGGCCGACTTCGACGGCGACGGCCTCGCCGACCTCGTCGTCACGCCGGACGGCGGCGGCGGGCCGCGCGTCCGCGTCTTCCGAGGGGCGGACGCCGCCCGCGTCCTGGCCGACTTCTTCGCCATCGCCGACCCGGCCTTCCGCGGCGGTGCCCGGCCGGCGGTCGGCGACCTGACCGGCGACGGCGTGCCCGACCTGGTCGTCGCCGCGGGCACGGGCGGCGGGCCGCGGGTCGCCGGGTACGACGGCACCACCCTGGGGACGGCCGCACCGGTCAAGCTGTTCGCCGACTTCTTCGCGTTCGAAGCGACCTTGCGCAACGGCGTGTACGTCGCCGTCGGCGACCTGGACGGCGACGGCCGGGCAGACCTCGTCGCCGGCGGCGGCCCGGGCGGCGGCCCGCGCGTGCGGGCGCTCTCCGGGGCCGACCTGCTGCGGGATTCACAGACGACGCTGGCCGACTTCTTCGCCGGCAACCCCGCGGCCCGCGGCGGCGTCCGCGTGGCGACCGACGGCCGCGACGGCGTCGTCACCGGCGGCGGGCCGGGGTCGCCGGCGCGGGTGACGCGGTACCGCGGGGGTAATGCGACCCCACTGCCGGCGTTCGAGGACGACTACGCCGGCGGAGTCTACGTCGGCTGAGCCACCCGTCTACCCCGCGACTCCCGGCGAGAACCGGTCGCCGAAATCCTGGCCCCTTCCCGCCGCCGGCCGCACTACCTTGTTGGAAGGGGGAGTGTGGGGCATGGCGACGATCACCGGCTTGTGGCAAACCCTCTTCCGGCTCGCGCCCCGACTGCCGGGCAGCGACCGCGAACTGCTCGCCCGCTTCGCCGCGACGCGGGACCAGCCGGCATTCACGGAGTTGGTGCGGCGGCACGGCGGCCTCGTCTGGTCGGTCTGCCGGCGGCACCTGCGCGAGCAGGCCGACGCCGAGGACGCCTTCCAGGCGACCTTCCTGGTCCTCGCGACGAGACCACAGGCGGTCCGCCGCGCCGAGTCGCTGGGGGCGTGGCTGCACGGGACCGCGTGGCGGGTGTCGGCGCGGCTCCGCCGGCAGCGCGGCCGCACGCTCCCCGAAGCCGACCGCCCCGCCCCGCCGGACGACCCGAGCCTGCGCGACGCCCTCGTCGCCCTCGACGAAGAACTCGTCCGCCTGCCGGCCAAGTTCCGCGAACCGTTGACGGCTTGCTACCTACTCGAACGCACCCAGGACGAAGCCGCCCGCGACCTCGGCGTGTCGGTGCGGACGGTGAAGCGCCGCCTGGCCACCGGCCGCGAACTGCTGCGGCAGCGGCTCGGCCGGCGCGGCGTCGAACTCGGCGCGGTCCTGGCGGCGCTGGCGCTGCGGGCACCGGACGCCCCGGCAGTCCTCGTGCAAACCACCCTGACGGCCGCGGCGCTCGGCGCGGCGTCGGCCACCGTGTCCCCCCTGGTTCAAGGAGTCCTCGTGATAATGTGGCAAGCGAAACTCAAGGCGTGGGCCGTCGGCCTGGGCCTGACGGCGGCAACCCTCGGCGGCACCGGCTATCTGGCGACGACCGGCGTCGGCCAGGGTCCGGGCGGCGTCGGCGCGGGGCCGGCGAAGGTCGAGATGCCTGCGGCGAAGGCGGCGGAGCCACCGGCGGAGCCGACCATGAGGAAAGGCCAGATTGGCCAGATTTACGACCCCGTCGAAGAGTTGCTGTTCGACATCGATCGGGCGAAGCTGCAAATCCAGCGGGCCGACCTTGCTATTCAGCAGGACAAGGTGATGCAGGGGACCGGGGGCATGACGGTAACCTACTTGCAATCGTCTTCCATGGCGGGGTTGCAAGCCAAGGAGGACAAGCTCGTCGCGGAGCGAAACCTGAAGCTCGCGGAGCGGAAGCTAGCCGCCATCAAGGGTCAGCCCGTCGCCGCAACGACGCCGATGAGTGCGGAGCTTCGCAAGCTGCGCGAGCAGCAAGTGAAAGTGCTGACGCTGATGGTGCGTAGCTTTGAGGACACGGTGAAAGTCGGAGTCTTTCCGGTGGCATACACGCCGGTTTACATCGACCTTTCGGGGAAGCTGGCCGAGGCTGAGATGCTCCTAGTCGAGACGCGCGACCAGAAGATTGCGCTG
>JANYHV010000187.1 GCA_025362195.1 Fimbriiglobus sp.
CCATGTCCTAGATTCGGTTCGCCCGCGCGGGCCGGGAGGGGCGAGGTCGCCTTCCTTGGGTGGGCCGCAGACGCCGAACCAGGCGCTGCAGCAGACCGCCGGGGCGTGACGGCTTTCCGAGGTTCAACGGCTCTGCAGCCCCGCCGGCTGCTGAGCGGGGTCGTTCGGCAGGCCGCAGGGCCATTCCTTGATTGATCTTGGCGGGGGTCGTGAGGTTGGGTACTGCGGGGGCTTCTCGCCCGTCGCTCCCGAAGTGGTGCGATGACCGCCCCCGCTTGCTCGAAGTCCTGGCCGACGTGCCCGACCCCCGGTCCCGGCACGGCCAGATCCACCCCCGGTCCGCGATCCTCGGCCTCGTCGCCCTGGCCATGCTCCAGGGCCGCACCAGCCTGACCGCCATCAGCCGGTTCGGACGCCAGCACGGCCCGCCACTTGCCTGGGCCCTCGGGTTCCGACGCGGCAAGACGCCCACCGTCTCCACCCTCTCCCGGACGCTCCGACGCTTCGACGCCGGCGAACTCGAGGCCGTCTTCGCCCGCTGGATCCAGAGCCGCGTCGCCGACCGGCCGTTCGGGCACATCTCGCGCGACGGCAAGACCTTGCGCGGCAGCCGGGACGGCACCGTCCCCGGCGTCCACCTCGTCGCCGCCTACGCCCCGCACGTCCAGGCCGTCCTCCGCCAGGTCCGCGTCGATGCCAAGACGAACGAGCACAAGGCCGCCCTGGAACTCCTGGGCGTGCTACCCGCGCGGGGCAAGGTCGTCGTCGGCGACGCCATGTTCTGCCAGCGCGACGTGGCCGCGGCGGTCGCCGGCGCGGGCGGGGATTACGTCCTGTTCGTCAAGGACAACCAGAAGGCATTGAAGGCCGACATCGAGGCCGGCCTGACGTTCGAGGACTCCGCCCGCCGCCTGGCGGCGGCGGCCCCCCCCTACGGACCGCCCGCCCCTGTCGGCCGAGGCCGAGGCGCGGACGGCCAGTGAGGGCGACAAGGGGCACGGCCGGCGGGAGCGCCGGACCCTCCGGCTGACGCCGATCCTAACGGTTCACGGGCGGTGGAAGGGCTTGAAACAAGGGTTCCGGCTGACGCGGGAGCGGACGGTCGGGGGCAAGACGACCGTCCGGGTCGCGTACGGGATCACGACGCTGACGGGCGTGCGGGGGACGGCGAAGGCCCTGCTGAAGTTGACCCGGGACCACTGGGCGATCGAAAATAGTTTGCACGACGTGCGGGACGTGACGCTCCGGGAGGACGCCTGCCGGGTGCGGAGCGGGAGCGCGCCGCAGGTGCTCGCGGCGGTCCGGAGCGCGGTCGTTCACTTGCTGTCCGGGGTCGCGGCGAAGAGCCGTCCGGAGGCCCTTGAGTACCTGCAAATCAATCCCGACGAGGCCCGAAGCCTGATCGGCATCCCGCAGCCCCAATAAAGGAATGGCCCTGCGGCAGGCAGCACCGCGGAGCCAGAACGCGCGGCCGGTACTTGACGGGCAGTCCACGCGGTGTGATGATCGGGCTTCATCGTGCGGATCATCGGCAGGAGCGCCCGACGCCGAACCAGGCGCTGCAGCCGACGGCGGGGGCAGTAAGGTTGCACAGGGTTTGAAGCTCAGTCGCCCCCGCCGCGGCTGAGCTGGGTCGTTCGGCGGCAGAAGGCGAGGTCGAGCGTGAGCGATTGGGCGTTCTGGAGGGCATACCTTCTGGGGTACGGTTCGGCGGCCATCGTCGCTCTGTCGGGCCTCGCCATCAGTGGCTTGGCCGACGTACCAGTGGTGCGCGAGGTGGCCTCAACCGCGTCGGTCTTCGTCGGGATCGCGGTCGGGGTCCGTGCCGGCTACAGGGCCGGGGTGCGGCAGTCGGGTATGGCCGGGTCGGGGCGAGTCCCGGACGCCGAACCAGGCGCTGCAGCAGACGGCGGGGGCGTGTAGGCTTTCTCAGGCGTGTAAGCTCCTCGGCCCCCGCCGCTGCTGAGCTGTGTCGTTCGGCAGTCTGAGACACATTACCCAAGGAGTGATCATGTTCCTGATGCAATGGTTTGGCCGTTCTCGCAACAACCCTGTGGTGCGATGCACCCTCCGCTTCGAGCGTCTCGAAGCCCGTGACGTACCCGCCCAGTTGTACGCTGTGAACCCGGTGGCGGACCAAGTGCCGTTCCTACCGGCCCCCGCTGCCAGCGGTCACGATATCTGGCTTGTGGACTCGGCGACGACTCCCCCCGCAAACACTGCCGACTACGGCGCTGCGGCCCCCGCTGCTGTGATCTTGGTCGATGAGAAGGACCGGCCCGCCCCGCCGGAGGGCGTGGACCCGCACAAGTGGGAGCTCGGCTGGGATCCTGCGAAGAAAAAATATGTCGAGAGTGAGGCCGACACTGCGCTGCGGCTGGAGAAACAGCAGGATATCAAACTCAAGCGGTACTTCCCCAAAGATGCCAAGGAAAAAGGCGACTTCGTGGATGAGAAGGGCGTCATCTACGACGGGTGCAGCCCGCCGAAGACCGAGTTCTTCGATAAGCAATTGGATAACTACAAGAAGTCGCTGGACGAACACTTGGCTCACCCGACCGTGGACAAGGTCGTGATCGATACAACGGGCCTCAACCTGACTGAGGCCCAGTTAAAGCAGATCGACGACGACATCAAATCGCTGCCTAAAGACAAGCAAGACAAAATCGTTCGTATCAAGTAGCCGGCACGACACGAAGGGGCGACGACATGGGAATGAGTACAGTGACATACTGCGGGCGGCAGTTCGCCGCCCCGGACGGGTTGCTGGAAATCTGGTTGCACGCGGTTGCGGACGAGATCGGCCACAGTGCCAACGCAACGACTTGGCTGGAAGAGTTGCGAGAAGACTGGCACGATCAGGCAACCCTGGGCTTCGGCTTTGGCATCGTGCCAAACCTGGACAAGTGGGCCGCAGACAAGCCGCGAATAGACATCATACGGGAACTATTTCAGGCTGTTTTGAATCGTTTCAAGCCGCCGGGTTCCGTGTTTTCGGGCACCCAGCGCGATAGTTTAGGGCTAGGCGGCGGTCAGTCAGCGGTCGGTGCAACGGGGAGTTACGACATCAATGATGTCGCCGCGTTGGGCCAACGATTCATCGACCTGTTGAGTGGCGGGTAGGTAACTCAGCGGCGCTCGAGAACGAATCCGGTCCTACGAGTGCGGTCAACCTACTACCCAGGCGGCGGGTAAGTCAGCAGCAGCGAATCCCCGGTACGCAGCCGAACCAGGCGCTGCAGCCGACGGCGGGTGCAGCAGTTTTCACAGGGTTTGACGGCTCCGATGCCCCCGCCGCGGCTGAGCTGGGTCGTTCGGCGGCCGGAGGGCGATGGCGTGGTGCGGCTTTCGGAACAGGAGATCGCCCGCCACGCGGCCGCTTGGGCGGACGAACTGTTCTCCGCCGGACCGGCGGTCGCCCGGGTGCTGGTCCGGTACGACGGCCGCCCCGACCACGCGGCCCGCCGCCGCAACAAGTCGGCCGCGGTCCGCGCCGAGCGGGCGGTGGCGGCGGCCCTGGCGGCCGGCGACCTGCCCGCCGCCGACGCGGCGGCCAGCGAGCTGGCCGGGCGGCCGGAGGGCGGGTTGGCCTGGTGCGCGGACCTGGCGGTGCTAGCGGCCGTGCTGGCCGAGCGGCTGCGGCGGGGCGAGTACTGCAACGTCGATGGGCTGCTGCACGAGTCGGCCGTGACCGTGACCGTGTGGCGCGAGTGAGGTCGCGGACGCCGGACCAGATGGTGTGTTTTCGCGGGGCGAGTTTTGACCCCTTCGGCTAACGCCCGTAGCAAGCGTCGGGGCCTCGCGCGGCTCGGCGGAGGTCTCGATCTCCTCGACAGTGGTGGCCCCCGAGTGCATCGCGGTCAGGGCGATGACGAGGATGTCGTCGAGTCTAGTGCGGGCGTGGGACGCGCGGGTCCGACAGCCCCGCGTAAGAGTCGAACAGCGTCCGCCGAGCCGTGCGAGCACCCCCCGGAATTCCGCCACGACACCTCGAACCGCGCCAGTCCGGCGGGTAAAAATGTGCCGGCCCTGCCCCGTCAGGGTGCCCCGCCCGGCGTGCCCGCTGCCCGGCACCAACTTCAAAGGCGCACGCCCGGTTGATGGTCGTCTGCGCCGCGTCGGACACGACCCCGTGCCGCCCCGCCCGATCTCGTACCCCGGCGGCGACGACGCCTGAACGGGCGACGATCGCGCCGATCGGTCGCCCGCCCCAACGCGGGGGGTTAGCCGACGTAGACCGCTCCGGTGAAGTTCGCGTCCTCGGCGTAGAACTCGTCCAGCTTGCGGCCGGTCACGGGATCGAACACCCGGACGACGGGCACGTCCGGGGCGGCCGACCCGGTCACGACTTCGACGCGGCCGTCGCCGGTAATGTCGAGGGCCGTCAGGCTCACGCCGCCGCGCGCCGCCGGGTCGCCGGCGAAGAAGTTGGCCACCGGCACCAACCCCGCCCCGGCGATCAGGCTCGCCCCGCTGACGGCGAGAACCCGCGGCGCGCCGCCCGGGCCGGCCCCGAGGATCAGGTCGGTGCGGCCGTCGCCGTCCACGTCCCCGGCGGCGACGTACACGCCGTTCCGCAGGGTCGATTCAAACGCGAAGAAGTCGGCGACCAGGTGGCGCGGGGTGCCGGCCAGGCTGGTCCCGTCGACGACGGCGACGCGGGGGCCGCCGCCGACCCCGGCCGCGACGACGAGGTCGGGCACGCCGTCGTTGTTGAAGTCCCCGGCGGCCACGCGGGCACCGCCGCGGAAGGCCGGGTCGTCGATGCCGAAGAAGTCGGCGAGCAGTCGCGTCGGGTCGCCGCCGCGGAAGACGCGGACCCGCGGGCCACCTCCGACGTCCGGCGACACGACGAGGTCGGCCCGGCCGTCGTTGTCGAAGTCGCCCGCGGCGAGGAACAAGCCGCCGGTGAAGCCGGCCTCGAAGGCGAGGTAGTCGCGCAGGACCGCGCCGGTGCTGCCGTCGTAGATCACGACCCGCGGCTCCTGGCCGGGGCCGGCCGCGACGACGATGTCCGGGATGGCGTCGCCGTTGAAGTCGGCCGTCAGCGAGCGGACGCCGGGGTTGATCGTGCCGGCCGCGACCGGGCTGCCGGCGAACGGGGTGAGGCGGAAGCGCTCCTGGCCCTGCGTCAGGTCGAACACTCGGACGGTGCCGCCGTTCGCCCCGTCGGCCGTGGTCAGGAACTGCGTCAGGCGGGTGGTGTTGATGCTGCCGAGGGCGACGAAGTCGGGCACCAGGCGGCCCGTCGGCCGATTGACCCCGGTCGGGACGGTCGCGGCGGCAACCGGCGTGCCGGCCAAGAAGTCGCGCTTACTCGGGTCGGTCGGCCCGACCGGCGGCGGGGTCGGGGCGGGGATGACCGGGAGCGGCGGCAGCGGGCCGACCGGGGCCGGCCGGGGCAGCAGTTCGCCGAAGTTGTTGCCGACCGAGGCCGTGCCGGACGCCAGCGGAATGCCGGTGATCCCATCGACTCCGGTGAGGCTGCCGCCGGCGCTGCCGACGGCGTTGCGGCCCTGGCGGTACGGCGACGGTTGGGCTTCGCTCAAGGCGTAAGTGCCCGGCCGCAGCCCGGCGAACAGGTAGCCGCCCTGGCCGTCGGTCACGGCCGCGAGGCTGACCGGGTTGCCGCGGTCGTCGGTCCCGGTCAGGGCGACGCGGACCCCGGCAAGCGGTTGTTCGCCGGCGTCGAACACGCCGTTGTTGTTGGCATCGACGTAGACCGCGCCGCGGACCGAGGCGGGCAGGAGTTCGCCGAAGTTGAACGGCCCGCGCACCTGGAACGGGGCCGTCTCGACGTTCGAGAAGTCGTCGTCGGCCACGACCGTCGACGCCGGCAACAGGGGGTCGCCGTTCTGCTCGCGGCCGTCGAGGAAGCCGGCCGGTTGGGCCTCGCGGAGGCCGTACACGCCGGGGGGGATCGGTACGAACTCGTACTTCCCGTCGGCCCCCGTCGTGCGCGTCAGCCCGCCCGGCACGTCGGCCGCGGTCAGCGGGCGGACGCCGAGAATCGGGTCGTTGACGAAGCCGCGGATCGTCACCACGACACCCGCAATCGGGGCCTCGCCGGGGTCGAAGACCCCGTTGTTGTTCGCGTCCACGAAGGCGAAGCCGAACGGGTCGGCCGGCGGGACTTCGCCGAAGTTGTAGTCGGTGCCGGCTTGCGAACTGCCGTTGGGGTTGTTGGCGAGCGTCAGGCGGAACTCGTTCTTGACGACGGCTTCGCCGCCGAGCGAACCGAGGTTGTCCGCCGCGTCGTAGAAGCCGCCGTCGCCGATGCTCTGCGGCAGCGGCGGTTGCGTTTCGGTGACGCGGTAGTTGCCGGGGAACAGGTTGTCGAAGGTGTAACTGCCGTCGGCCGCGGTCGTCGCCACGCGGGTGACCGGGTTGCCGAGCAGGTCGGTGCCGGTGAGGGTGACGACGATGCCCGCGATGCCCGTGTCCGGGCGGGGGCCGGCCGTGGTGCGCGTCGCGTTCAGGTCGTAGTCCTGGTAGACGAAGCCACTGACCCGGCCGAGGGTCTCGCCGAAGTTCTGGCCGGTCAGCCCGGCCGGGGTGAGCGCGAAGGCCCGCACGGTGGCCGGAGTACCTGGGCTGTTGCCGTACCCCGCCGGTTGCGATTCGGTGACGGTGTAGTTCCCCGCCGGCAGGTTGCCGAACGTGTACCCGCCGTCGGGGCCGGTCGTCACCACGCCGACGACGTTGCCTTGCGCGTCGCGCAGGGTGACCACGACGCCGGGCAGGCGCGGCTCGCCGGCTTGCGGGGTGCCGTCGCCGGTGTCGTCGCGGAAGACGGTCCCGGACACGGCCGCGCCGCGCTCGCCGAAGTTGTTGCCGGTCGCGGTGACGCCGGCCGGGAGGGCGATCCCGGTCAGCGTGTCGCCCGCGACGGTGCCGCCCTGGGTGCCAGGGGAGTTGGTCCCCTGGGCGTACCCGGCCGGCTGGGTCTCGACGACGGCGTAAGTCCCGGCCGGCAGGTTGCCGAAGCGGTAGGTGCCGTTGAAGGCGGTCAGTGCCGTGGCGACGGTCACGTCGTCGGGCGTGCCGAGGGTGCCGTCCGGGCCGGCCGCGATCAGCGTGACCGTAACGCCCGAGAGGACCGGGTCCGTGCCGGCCGTCAACGTACCGTCGGCGTTGCGGTCGAAGTAAACGGTGCCGGCAATCGCCGCCGGGGTCTCGCCGAAGTTCAGCCCCGTCCGCCCGGTCAGCGGTACGACGCCGACGGCGACGACATTGGTCGCGTTCTCCGGCCCGCTGAGGTACGCCGCCGGCTGGGTCTCGGTGAGCGTGTACGCTACTTCCGGCGACAGGTTGACGAACAGGTAGTTGCCGCTGGCGTCGGTCGTCCGGGTGCCGACGACGGTGCCCTGCCCGTCGGTCAGGGTGACGACGACGCCGGGCAGCGTGACTTCGCCCGAGTTGAGTTGGCCGTCGCCGTTGGCGTCGAGGTAGACCGTCCCGGCGAGGAAGGTCGTGCCCGGTGCGGTGACCGGGGGCCGCTCGCCGAAGTTGTAACGGGTCAGGTCGGTCCCCGCGCCGACGGGGACGGTGTCGATCGCGTCGTTCGTCGTCAGGGTGCCGCCGGCGCTGCCGGGGGTCTCGCGGCCGTCGCCGAACCCGGCCGGTTGCGTCGGCTCGGTGACGCGGTAAATCTCCGTCGGCAAGTCGGTGAAGCGGTAGTTGCCGGCGGCGTCGGTGTTGACCGTGCGGGTGACCAGGCCGTCGACCGAGGTCAGGACGACGGGCACGCCGCTCAGGCCGAGTTCGCCCGGCTGGCGGACGCCGTCGTCGTTCGCGTCGAGGTAGACCGACCCGGCCAGGGTGCTGAGCGTCTCCCCGAAGCTCAGGCCGGTCACCGGGGCGGTCCCGACCGTCACCGGCAGGGCGTTGGGCGTCGAGTCGCCGTACCCGGCCGGCTGGAGTTCGCGGACGACGTAATCGCCCGGCGGGACGTTGGCGAAGGTGAACGTGCCGTCCGGGCCGGTCGTCGCGGTGCCGACGACGCGGCCGGTGCCGTCCACGAGTTGGACGACGACGCCGGCGATCGGCGGCTCGCCGGGGTCGCGGGTGCCGGACCGGTTCGGGTCGTAGTACACCACACCCGACACGGCCGACCCGACCTCGCCGAAGTTGTAATCGGTCGCGGCCACGCCCGGCCCGAGGACGACGCCGACAATGGCGTCGGCGACGACCACGCCGCCGACAGTACCGGGGGCGTTGGTCCCCTGGTTGTAACCGGCCGGTTGCGTTTCGGTGACGACGTAGCCCTTGTCGCCGGCGGCCGGCAGCAGCGGGAACAGGTAGTTGCCGTTGGCGTCGGTGGTCGCGGTGCGGCTCACCGGGTTGCCGACGGCGTCGGTGCCGGTCAGGGTCACGAGCGTGCCGGGGATCGCCGGCTCGCCCGCGCCGCGCAGGCCGTCGCGGTCGGCGTCGAAGTAGACGGTGCCGGCCAGGCTCGACAGGCTCTCGCCGTAGTTCTGGTCGGTCAGCCCGGCGGCCGGGAGCTTGGCCACGGCGATCAGGTTCGGCGTCGTCGAGCCGTAAATCAGCGGCTGACTTTCCTGGACTCGGTACGCCCCGCCGGTGGTCAAGTTGGTGAACAGGTAGTTGCCGCTGGCGTCGGTCGTGGCGGTGGCGAAGCTGTCGTCGGCGGTGCCGAAGAAGCCGTCCGGGCCGGCCCCGCGCAGGGTCACCGTCACGCCCGGAATGCCCGGTTCGGCCGGCTGGCGGGTGCCGGACTTGTCGTCGTCGCGGTAGACCGCCCCGGCCAGGAACGGGTTGGCCGGGGGCCGCTCGCCGAAGTCGTAGGCGGTCGCGTTAACCCCACCGGGGAGGGTGACCGCGGTGAAGACGTTCGGCCCGCCGGCCGTGCCGCCGACGCTGCCGGCGGCGTTCGGTTTACCGTCGGCGTAGGGGTCGGCGCTGCCTTCGGTCACGGTGTACGTGCCGCCGAGCAGTTGCGGGAACTGGTACTGGCCGGCGGCGTCGGTGAAGGCCGTGACCGGCGCGGCCAGGCCGCCGCCCGACAGGACGACGGCGACGTTCGCCAGCGGGGTCTCCCCGGCGTCGAAGCGGCCGTTGTCGTTGGCATCGACGGAGACGCGCCCGGCCAGGCTGCCGAGGGTCTCGCCGAAGTTCTGGTCGGCGATGCCGGCCAAAGGCACGGTCACCGGACGCACGACCGACGGGCCGACGGGGCTGTCGCCGTACCCGGCCGGCTGCGTCTCGACGAGGCGGTAGTCGCCGGCCGGGACGTTGTCGAAGCGGTAGCTGCCGTCCGGCCCGGTCGTCGCGGTGCCGACGGTGACCCCGGCGGCGTCCACGAGGGCGATGGTCACGCCCGGAATGCCCGGTTCGCCCGGCTGGCGGACGCCGTCGCGGGTGTCGTCGCGGAAGACGGTCCCGCTCACGGGGGCCGCGCGCTCGCCGAAGTTGTAGCCGGTGCCGCGGCCGTCCGGCGGGATCACTACGCCCGAGATCACGTCGTTCCCGGCGTTGCCGCCGAGGCTCCCGGCCGAGTCGAGGCCGTCGGTGAAGGCGGCCGGTTGCGTCTCGGTGACGGTGTACGTCCCCGGCACGACGGTGTCGAAACTGTACCGGCCGGCGGCGTCGGTGGTCGTTTGATACGCCTTGCCGGTGGCCGGGTCGAGGATCGCGTTGCCGAGGGTGTCGAAGCCGGTCAGGGTGACCAACACACCCGCGATGCCCGGCTCGTTGGGGTCGATGAGGCCGTTGTTGCCGTCGTCGCGGTAGACGGTCCCGCTCAGGGCCGCCGTGCCGTCGTAGCCGAAATCGACATCGGTGCGGTTCTGCAAGTTCCCCAGCGGGAAGGCGGCGACGCCCGGCGTGGCGTTGCCGTCGAGGTCGGACACCGACACCAGGCCGGCGACCGGTTGCGACACGACGCGGACCGTGTACGGGGTGCTGCCGGCGGCCCCGAAGACCGGCAAGCCGGCGAAGCCGTAGACGCCGTTCGCGGCTGTGGTCGCGGTCAGCACGAGGTCGTCCGGGGTGTCGAGATTCCCGTCCGCGCCGGCCCCGCGCAGTTCGACGACGGCTCCGGGAATGCCGGCTTCGGTCGGCTGTTGGAGGTTGTCGCGGTTCAGGTCGAACCAGACGCGGTCCCCGACCGACGCCTGGCCGACGAGGCCGAAGTCGGCGTCGCGGCGGTTCGGGTTGGCCGCCCCCAGGACGACCACCGTCGAGGCGTTCGGTGCCACCGTGCCGCTGTCGAGGTCGTAGGTGTTGAGCAGGTTCGTCGCGGCCGTCAGGGCATCGACCTGGTACTTGCCCAGCGGCAAGTTCGGGAATAGATAGACGCCGTCCGGCCCGGTGGTGACGGTGCCGAAATCGACATCGTCGGCGGTCCCGGCGACGCCGTCCTGGCCGTACCAGCGGAGCGACACCGGCAAGCCGGGCAGGCCCGGTTCGGCCGCGTCCTGGTTGCCGTCGCGGTTCAGGTCGAGCCACAGGCGGTCGCCGACGGACGCCGGGCCGGCGGTGAAGCCGAAGTCGAGCGTGCGGATCACGTCGCCGGACGAGGCCGTGACCGTCCGCGACGTCGGGGTGGTGTTCGCCGTCAGGCCGGGGCCGCCGGTCGCGGTGGTCACGTCCACGGTCACCGAGAAGTTGCCGGGTTGCAGGTTGGGGACGGTCCAGATGCCGTCGGGTCCGGTGATCGCGGTGAACACCTTGTCGTCGCCGCCGCCGGGCACTCCGTCTTCGCCGAAGCCGGTGACGGTGACCGTCGCCCCGACCAGGCCCGGCTCGTTGGTCGCCGCCTGTTGGCCGTCGCCGTTGGTGTCGTACCAGACGCGGTCCCCGAGCGTCACCGGCCGGTAGAACCCGGCGTCCACCGAGTCGTCGAACTGGCCGACCGTCAGCGCGACGGGGGTCGTGTAGCCGGTCGCGCGGTCGGCGTTCGAGTCATTCGCCGGCGTCGCCACCTTGGAGTTTAGCGTCGTCCCGACGAAGCCGGCGGGCGCGACGAATTGAACGCTGTACGCGCCGAAGACCGCCGACGGGGCCAGGCCGGGGAAGGCGTAAGCGCCCTTGGCGTCAGTGGTCGTGACGGCGAGCAGGCGGGAGCGGTCGGCCGTGAAGAGTTGCACGGTCACGCCGACGATCCCCGGCTCGTTGAGGTCTTGCCGGCCGTTGCCGTTGGTGTCGTCCCAGACGAAGTTGCCGAGGCCGGTGTCGGCCGTGCCGCGGTACCCGAAGTCCTGGGCGGCGTTGTTCTCGGTCGGCGCGAGGGTCAACTGCGAACGGTTGGCGGTGCCGACGCCGTCGGCGTCGAAGGTCTGCGTCGGGTAGCCGGCCACCGGCGTGACGGTCACGGTGTACAGGCTGCCCGCGCCGACCACCGGTAGGCCGGGGAAGCTGTACTTCCCGGTGGTGTCGGTGGTGGTCGTGAAGGTCACGTCGTCGGCGGTACCGGGGGTGTCGTCGGTGCCGGCCCACGTGAGCACGACGGTCGCCCCGGCGATACCCGGCTCCTGGTTGTTCTGCGCGCCGCTGGCATCGACATCGTACCAGACGGTGTCACCGATCGACGCCGGGCCGCGGTAGCCGAAATCGACGTCGGTGCGGTTCTGGCCGGGCGTCAGCGTGGTCAGGGTCGTGCCGTCGGGGCTGGTCGTGCCGCTGTCGAGGTCGGCGGTCGCGGCGAGGTTACCCGGCAGGCTGGTCGGGTCGATGCTGACGCGGAATTGGCCGGCCGGGAGGTTCGTGAACAGGTACGCGCCGGTCGCGTCGGTGGTGGCCGTCCGGGTCACGTCGTCGGCCGTGTTGGCGACGCCGTCCTGGCCGAACCAGCGGGCGACGACGCGGACGCCGGGCAGGCCCGGTTCGAGCGCGACCGGGCCTTGCAGGCCGTCGCCGTCGGCGTCGATCCAGACGCGGTCGCCGAGGGTCGCCGTGCCGCGGTAACTGAAGTCGGCGTCGAGCCGGTCAACCCCCGACACGGCGACGAGGTCGGCCTGGTTGGCGGAGCCGAGGCCGTCGAGGTCGAAAGTCGGTGTCGCCAGCCCCGGCGGCAGGGTGGTGGCATCGACCCGGACGCGGTAGGTGCCGGGGGCGCGGCCGGGGAAGAGGTACTGACCGGCCGCGTCGGTCGTCGCCGTCGCCACGCCGGTCGCGTCGTCGGGGGTGCCGAACAGGCCGTCCGGCCCGGCGGAGTCGAGGACCACGCGGACGCCCGTCAGGCCCGGCTCCCCGGCGTCGGGGCTGGCGGTGCCCGAGTTGTTCGCGTCGTACCAGAGCGTGTCGCCGATACTCACCGGGACGTACAGCCCCGCGTCGAGGGTGCGGTCGAACTGCCCGGCGGTCAGCGGAATCGGGGCACTCAGGCCGGTGGCCGCGTCGGCGTTCGAGTCGGTTCCGGCCGTGGCGACGGGGCTGGTCCGCAGCGTCCGCGTGTAGTTGGTGGTGCCGTCGGTGGTCCCGAAACGGACGGCGTAGGTGCCGGGGATCAGGTTCGGGAACTGGTACGCGCCGCCGGCCGCCGTGACCGTCTGGCCGATGACGTTGCCGGTCGCGGTGTCGAGCAGTTGGACGGTTACGCCGTCAATGCCCGGCTCGCCGGAGTCCTGCCGGCCGTTGCCGTTCACGTCGAGCCAGACGAAGTCGCCCAGCCCGGTGTTCGCCGAGCCGCGGTAGCCGAAGTCTTGCGCGATGTCGGCGGTCCCGGCCGCCAGGGACAACGTCGAGGTGTTGGGGCTGCCGACGCCGTCGGCGTCGAACGTTTGAGTCGTGTACTGGGCCGGCGGGGTCACGGTGACCGCGTACTTGCTGGAAGCGCCGATCACCGGCAGGCCGGGGAAGCTGTACTTGCCGGTGGCGTCGGTGGTGGTCGTGAAGGTCACGTCGTCGGCGGTGCCGGGGGTGTTGTCGTTGCCGGCCCAGGCGAGCACGACCGTCGCCCCGCCGATGCCCGGTTCGTTGACGGTGCCGGTCTCCTGAGTGCCGTTGCCGTTCACGTCGTACCAGACGGTGTCGCCAATGGACGAGGTGCCGCGGTAGCCGAAATCGACGTCGGTCGCGTTCTCGCCACCGGCCAACACGCGGACCGCTTTGCCGTCGGGGTTCACGAGCAGGCTGTCTAGGTCGTAGGTCGCGGCGAGGTTACCCGGCAGGCTTGCGGGGACCACAGTGACGAGGAACGTGCCGCTCGGCAAGTTGGCGAAGGTGTAGTTGCCGGTGGCGGTGGTGATCGCGGTGCCGAGGGGCACGTCGTCGGCGGTGCCGAGGAGGCCGTCGAACCCGGCCCAGGTCAGGGCGACCGTCGCGCCGGGGACGCCGGGTTCGGTGGCGACGCCGTCTTGCACGCCGCTGCCGTTGATGTCGAACCAGAGGCGGTCGCCCAAACTTGCGGTGCCGCGGAAGCCGAAGTCGCGGGCCAGGTCCGACGTGCCGCTCGTCAGCAGCCCGGTCGCCTGCGTCGTCGGCGTGGTGTTGGCGGTGAGCGAATTGGGCACGGTCGCGGTGGTGACGGCGACGCGGTACGAGCCGGGGGCGCGGCCGGCGAACAGGTAGTTACCGGCGGCGTCGGTGGTCGCGCTGGCCGCCGTCACGTTGTCGTCGGCGGTGCCGAAGAGGCCGTCGAGGCCGGCGTACTGGAGGACGACCGTCACGCCGGCGATGCCCGGCTCGCCGGCCTGTTGGACGCCGTCGCCGCTCGGGTCGAAGAAGACGGTGTCGCCGATCGTGACCGGGAGGTACAGCCCCGCGTCGATCGTCGGCTCGACCTGGCCCGCCACGAGGGTGACGGCCGGGCTGACGCCGGTCGCGGGGTTGGCGTTGCTGTCGTTGGCGGTCGTCGCGCCGGGGGCGGTCGAGGTCTGCACCGTGCGGGTGTACGTCGTCGTGCCGTCGGTGTTGCCGAAGGTGACGACGTAGGAGCCGGGCCGCAGGCCGGCGAAGCTGTACAGCCCGCCGCCGGCCGTCGCGGTAGTCGCGTTCACGGTCGCGCCGGTGTCGTCGGTGCCGCTGAGGGTGACGGAGACGCCGTCGATGCCGGCCTCGCCGCCGTCGAGCAAGCCGTTGCCGTTGGCGTCGAGCCAGACACGGTCGCCGAGGGACGCCGGCAGGAGTTCGCCGAAGTCGAAGTTGACGCCGGCGTTGGCCACGCCGTTCTGCGGGGCGTTCAGCGGGATCGTCACGGCGCTGATGCGGTCCACGTCCCGCGGGGTCCGGGCGGCGTTGGCCGGCGTGCCGGTGCCGGGGAACGGGGTGCCGGGGGTGTCGCGGCCGTCGAGGAAGCCGGTCGGCTGCGTGACTTCCGTCACGGTGTAGTTGCCCGGCCGCAGTCCGGTGAAGCTGTACTGCCCGGTGCTCGTGGTCACGGTCACGGGGGTGATCGTGGTGCCGAGGTGATCGACGCCGGTGAGGATCAGCGTGATCGGCTGGCCGGTGATGAGGGCTTCGGTACCGTCGCGGACGCCGTTGTTGTTCAGGTCGGAGTAGACCTCCCCGGCCAGGCTGTTGGTGTTGACGGTGATGTCGGCGGGGTCGGTGATTTGCGGCTCGGCCCGGCCGTTGGTCGGGGCGGTCGCGTAGTTCACCGTGGCCGTGTTCCGCACGGTGCTGCCCGGCGCGGGGGTCGCCGTGAGAGTCGCCTTGTACGTCACTGTGATCGTGTCGCCGGGCCGCAACTCGCTGAACACGAGGTTCAACGCCGAGGCCGTCGAGGTGTTCGAGACGACCGTTGTGTAGGCCGGGGCGACGAGCAGGATGTTGCCGGCCGCGATGCCGACGAGCAGGGTGTCGAGCGTCAAGCCGACGGCGGCCAGGGCGTCGGCCAGGGTCACGTTGTACGCCGGGGCCTGCGACGCGCCGGTGTGGCTGATGACGACGCGGTACGTCAGCGAGGTGCCGGCATCGACGCTGGTGTCGGCGTTGGTCACGTCCTTGACGACCGTCAGTTGCGGCTCGACGACGGTCGCCGTCACGCCGTTCCCGGGGACGACCGGGGCCGCGCCCGCTTGCAGGCTCGCCGAGTTGGTGAGCGTCGTGTTGCCCGGCGAGAAACCGACGTTGCCGACGACATCCAGCACGCGGGTCTGGTAGCGAACGACGAAAGTGTTGTTGCCGGTGACGTTGTCGCCGGTGACGACGACCGGGCCGGGGAGTGTGATCGTCAGCGTGTTGCCGACGACGCTGGCGGTCGCGGTGCCGGCGACGCTGCCGTTGAACCCGGTCGCGTCCACGACCACCGAACCGGGGACGAAGACGACGCCGGCGGGGAGCACGTCGGTGAGGACGACCGGGGTCGAGGTGCCCTCGGGCAGCGTCACGGCGAGGGCGTAGGTGACGACCTCGCCGACGGCGACGTTCGCGTTGGCAGTGCCGACGAGCGACGTGCCCGCGATCGACTTCACGAGGCTGCCGTTCGGCACGACGATGCTCGCGCTCGCGCTGCCGGTGTAGTCGTTCAGAGTACCGCCGCCGCCGGTCCGCTCGCCGGTCGAACTGCCGGCGGCCCCCGGCGTGGCGTCGGCCGTGCCGTTGGCCCCCGGCAGGCTGGTGTACGTCGCGGCGGCCGTGTTGGTGATCGTCTGGTTCGGGGCGACGGCACTGGTCAAGACGGCCGTGAAGGTGATCACGACGTTCTGGCCGACGGCCAGCGTGAAGCCGGTGCCGGTGGTCGAGAGGGTGTTGCCCGTGAGCTGGAAGTTGGCCCCGGTAATGCCCGTGCCGTTGGTGGTGACGCCGGTGATCGCCGGGGAGCCGAACGTGCCGGGGATCAGGTCGCTCAGGCCGACGTTGTACGCCGGGGCGTTGCCGGAGTTGGTGAGCGTGACCGTGTACGTGATCGTGTCGCCGGCGTCGCCGCCGCCCGGGCTGACCGCCTTGGTGATGCCGACGACCGGCTCGGCGACGGTCACCGTCACCGGCGCGGAGGCGGCCCCGTTGGCGACGCTGTTGATGAAGGTTTGGAACGAGTTGTCGAGCGGTGTCCCGGACTGGTTGCCGGTGACGTTCAGGACCAGCACGTCGAACTCGATGACGACATACTCGATCCCCGCCCCGGTCGCGCTGTTGACCAGGTCGCCGAGACTGAAGGTGGCGACGTTGCCGGCCAACGTCGGGTCGGCGAGGAGCGCCGTCGGCGTCGTCGCCAGCGAGGTCTGTTGCGCGGCCGGGTCCGTGATCGTGCTCGACGTGATCGCGCCGGCCGGGTTGGACACGAACATCACCCGCGCGGTGCCGGGCAGGTACGCCAGCCCGGCGACGAGGGTATCGACGAGTTGGAAGTTCGCCAGCGTGCTCCGCGGTACCTGCACGGCGAGCCGGTAGCGCACCACTTCGCCGACGGCGACCGACGCCCCGAGGGTGCCCGCCTCGGAGGTGGCGACGATCGACTTGACCGGGGTCGGCGTGAAGATGGTGAAGTTCGCGGTGCCGGTACTCCGGTAGTCGTTGTCGGTGCCGCCGGGGTTGGCCGGGTCGCCGGTCCGCTCGACGCTCAGGGGGTTGTACGTCGAGAGGGCCGCGGTCACGTCGTCGGTCAGGCTCGTGAAACTCGTCGTCGCGGCGTTGGAGACGAGTTGGTTCGGGGTCACGCCGATCCGCACGGTCCCGGTCACGGTCAGGATAATCGTCTGCCCGGCGGTCAGGCTGGCCAGCGGGCTGACGGTCTGGAGGACGCCGCCGGTGATCGCGAAGTTTGCCGCCGAGTACGCCCCCGGGCCGGTGTAGCCGATGACGCTGGAGAAGTTGACGGCGGCGGTCGGCAGGGCGTCGCGCAGGGCGACCTCGAAGGCCGTCGGCGACCCGGCCGGCACGCTCAGCGTGACCGTGTACGTGATCGTGTCGCCGGCCTGGGCATTGGCGGCGTTCACGCCCTTGGTCGTCGTCACGGTCGGCTCGACGACCGCGACCGACGCCGTCGATTGGATCTGCGGGGCGTTGTCGAAGTTGACCCGGGCCGTGTTCGTCAGCGTCGTGCCGGCCTGGTTGCCGGGCGTGTTCAGCACGACCGCGGTGTACTCGATTGTGATCGTGCCGAAGGTCGTGCCGTTGGCGACGGTCGCGCCGTTGACGACGGTGCCGAAGTTGAACGTGAGCAGTTGCCCCGCGTTGGCGACGGTCAAGTTCGCGGGCGCGACGCCGGTGCCGGGAACCAGCGTCGTCGTCAGACCGGTGACGGTCACCAAGTTGACTTGCTGGAAGGCCAGGCCGCTCGGCAGGGTGTCGGTGATGTTGAAGTTGGCCTGGCTCGTCTCGGGCACGTTGATCGTGATGCGGTACGTCACGAGTTCGCCGACGACGGCCTGGGCGTTCGAGTTGGTCGCGTCCACCACGCTGGTGCCGACGAGGGCCTTGGCGACGTTCGGGGTGGCGATCGTCACGGTGGCGATGTCGGTCGGCTCGGTGCCGCCGGGGGTGACGGCGGGGTCGGTCAGGTCGGGGCCGCCGGGGGTGCTTTGCACGTTGGTGATGCGGGCCGTGTTGACGATGTCTTTGTACGCCACGGGGGTCGGCGTCGAGAGCAGGGTCACGTCGTACAGCACGACGACGGTGTTCGACCCGTTGGTCACCGGGCCGACGGTCGAGGCCCCGCGGCTCAGGCCGCCGGTGCGGGTGTCGAGGGTCGCGGCGGTGGTGTTGCCGGCGGTGTAGTTGTCGGCCAGCGTGATGGTGAACTGGCCGGTGGCCGGCACGTAGGCGATGGTGTAATCGGTGCCGGCGGTCAGCGGCGTGCCGTCGCCGCGGAGGACGCGCAGGTTCAGCCCGGCGAGGGTCGCGGGCCGGACGTAGTCGGCGGGGACGGTGTCGGTCAGGGTCACGCCGAAGGCGTCGCCGCGGCCGGTGTTCTGGGCGACGATGGCGTACCGCACCGTGTCGTTGGCGTCGAGGCCGCCGAGGTTCAAGTTGCCGACGCCGGTCGCCTGCGCGGCCGTGGCCAGGGCGTTCGTGCCGCTGACCGCGTTGCCGCCGACGGTGAACGTGCCGGCCGGGTTGGACGCGTTGGCGAAGGTGATGCCGCCGCCCGTCAGCCCGGTCGTGCCGGTGGCGACCGCGCCCTTGCGGACGAGCACCTGCGGGACGACCAGCTCGAACCGCCGTAGGTCTTCGACCGTGACCGCCCCGGCGTTGGTCGAGTCCTCGCTCACGCGGAGTTGGTTGGTCAGGAACAGGTCCGCGGCGAACGGGTCACTGCCGATCGGCAACGTGACGAGGAGCGAAATCGTCGCCGTCCGCCGCTGGAGCACGTCGTTCCGGCTGCCGAAGTCGAAGGTGATCGCGTTGGTCGTCGCGTTCGAGGTGATGACCGGGTCCGCCCCCGGGAAGACAACGTTGTAGGTGTCGTCCGGGGCGTAGGCGACCGTGTTCGCGGCGAAGCTCGGCGTCGTCCCCTCGAAGGTGTAACTGGGGGCGACGCCGATGACCGGCAGCGGCGGGAAGTCGATCAGCTTGAGGTTCTCGAAGCTACTGATCGGCAGCGTGTACGTCAGCTTGAAGGTGACCCGGTCGCCGGCCTGGACGGCCTGGACGGTGTCGAACCCGGCGGCCGGCAGCAGCGTGCCGTTGTAGGCGTAAATCACCTTTTTCTGCACGCCGTAAGGCACGACGAGGCTCGCCGCCGAGTCGTCCGTGCCGGTGCCAATGACCGTCGGCGCGGCCGCGTTGATCGTCGTCGGGGCGAGTTGGCTGCCCTGGATCAGCGGTACGGCGTTGCCCAGGATGTCGCCCTGGTCCACGCTGGCGTTCTTCGGGGCCAGGAAGGCGTTGGCGAAGTTTTCCCGCACTTCCGCGTAGAAGACGATCTGCCCGGTCGTCGCCCCGAACTGCTGCGCGCCGAACGCGTTGTTGGTCGGGTTCGCCCCGCCGTCGGCGATCTCGCCGCCGACCAGCCGGCCGCCGACGAAGCCGCGGGCGATCAACTCTTGCGAGACGTTGAACTGCAGGAAGGTCGAGCCGGCGGCGGGGTCGGCCGGGGCGGTGACCGGCGTCGCCGCTTGCGGGTTGTAAATTGCGCCGGTCGGGCTGCCGGCGGCCGCGTAGGTCGTCGGGTTGGCCAGTGCGTCGGTGGTCGTGAACTGCCGGCGGTAGTCGATCGTGTTCGCCCCGGAGAAGGCGGCCGCCGCGGTGCCCGTGCGCGACCCGGCCGCCGCGCTCAGGCTCGGCTGGAAGGCGTTGGTCACGCCCAGCGTCGGCGTCGAACTGCCGCCGCCGAGGCCCGCCGGCAGGGGGCCGGTGTACAGCCGCTGGCCGTCGCCCAGGAGGTCCTGGAGGAAGACGTTGTCGAAGGCGTAGTAGTCCGACACCTGGAAGTCGATCGTGTACCGCAGCAGGGTTTTGCCCGGTTGCAGCGGGTCGGTCGGGGTGTTCGTCACGGCCGCGCCGGTCGCCAGGTTGAACGCCGCGACGGTCTTCTGCGTCGCCAGCGAGTGCTCCTGCAACTGGTGGACGTTCGGCCCCGTCGGCGTCGGGCTGAGCGGCGGCACGGTCACCGCGATCGGCTGGTTGCGGGCTTCCAGCGGGTCGAGCGGGTTCCACGCCCCCGACCCGCCGGCGCGGTTCACGTCGAGCACCGAGTCGGTCCCGGTCGTCGGCGTCTGCGGCAGCACCTGGCCGCCCGGCACGGCGGAGCGGTCGCGGGGGATGTAGAACTGGAACAGCAGCGACGCATCGACGCCCGGCACGCCGGTCTTGGTGCCGAAGTTGTACGACACGTTGCCGCCGGGGATCGGCGCGGGATTGGTCGTCGCGGTGCCCGAAAGGTCGACCGCGTTGAAGACGCTCGCGCCACTCCCGGGGACGCTGTTCGGCGCGGCGTACACGAAGGCGCTGATTTGCGCGGAGGTCGCCCCGGTCAGCCGCATACTCGACGCCAGGATGTCGTCGGCGCGCAACGTCGTCAGCGTTTGGCCGCTGGCGATGTCGAGGTCGATGCGGTACTGGCGGGCGAAGTTCGGCCCGGTCGCCGTTTCGTCCTCCGGCCCCAGGTAGACCTTCTTGGCCGTGAACAGGACCGGGGTCGCGTCGGTCGTCGCCGTCGGGCCGGTGACCGTGACCCCGCCGGTCGATGAGGCACCGTCGCGGAAGCCGGGGTCGACCCCGATGCCCAGCGGCTTGCCGACGTTCGCCTTCGGATCGACTTGCGTCGTCACGTTGACCGTCGTCGATTGCCCCGGCGTGAACGAGCCGAACGGCAGCCGGTAGATGAACACCGTGTCCCCCGGCCCGGTCCCGGCCGGCGCGGCAATCCCGGCCTGCCCGGTGAACGGGTTGGTGTACGTGCCGCCGCCGCCCACGGTCGTCGTGCCGACCGGGGTCAGGTCCAGCCCGGCCGCCCGCACCGTCGGCGTGCCGTCGAACCCGTCGTTCGGCGAGTCGGGCGTGATGCTCGCATCCCCGGACGTGTCGAGGACCAGGTCGAAGTACGGCGAGTACCCGACCGCGTCCCCGGTGTTGGCCACGGTGAACGAGAAGTTCGTCGATTCCCCCAGGAACGGTTGCAACGACCCGGCCGCGGGCAAGTTCCCGACGCTCGGGATCGGCGCGGGGTTGGTCCGGTCCTCCAGCCGTTGCGTCTCCAGCTTGACCGTCGTCCCGGCGGACTTCGTGCGAAGGGTTCGGAGCCGCTGTTGGAAAACGTGACGGAGGTTCATGACGGTCCTGGGGGAGAGAGTACGCCGAGACGAAAAATTGATACGGCCGAGATAATGATGCGGGGCCGGTGTTCAGTTTGGCTAACACCGAGCCGCGCCGATTTAAGGCAGCGTCAAAGTAGGACACTTCGGAGGCATCGGCGCATAATTTGGCGTCAGGACTCGTCCGGATATTCTGCTCAGTGCATAGACTCAGGTTGTTACCCCGGTCGTGGTAGGAAATGGCCTTGCGCGATAGCATGGGTCGAATGGGTGGGATATGTGCTCAGACGAGCCGTTCGGACCGGCTACCACCGTGATCTCGACGGCGATTTTGATGACCTTGAGCGAACTGGGACCCGGCACCGGTGCCCAACTCGTGCAGCGGTTGGTCAACAACGATGCCGACACCGACAGAGTGTTCGCATCCGCCGGGTCGATATCGTGGCGGCCACCGGAGCGGTTCTGGCCGGGGTCGCCCCAGTCGCCGCCCGCAGCGCGCGTCGGGTGAACCTCGCCCCGTAGGCCGACGTGACCCGAGCACCGTACCGAACTACGGCCACACTACACTTACCGGAGAAAACACCATCCTTACGGCCGATCTGGGGCCACGGAACGTCGGCAGTTACCCGGTGGTCGGCGCGGCAGTCGTGGCCGTCGGCAACCTGTCCGACCCGCACGTGGGCGTGCTGAATCCGGACGGGTTCCCCGCCGACCGCCGGCCTGACTTCGACCTGTCGGCCGAGGCCGGACTCGCCGCCGCCCTCGTCCGCAAGCCCCAAGCCCGACCGAGTTCGACTCCGAGTCCGTCCGCAACGGGACGGTCAACCTATTCATGATTTCGTAACCCCTGACGGGCCGGCGGTGCGCGACGGTGACGGACCGGCGAACCGCGAAGGACTTCGCCGAGGTGTTGCGTCGGTTGGCGGACGACGTGCGCCCGACGGCGGAGAAAATCGTGCTGGTGATGGACGACCTGAACACGCACACGACGGCGTCGTTGGACCAGGCTTTGCCCCGGCGGAGGCGCGGCGGTTGGCCGAGCGGTCCGAGATCCACCACACGCCCGAATACGGCAGTTGGCTGAACACGGCGGAGATCGAGTCGAGCGTCCTGAGCCGTCAGTGCCCGACCCGTCGGATCGAATCGATCGACGAGTTGTGGCGCGAAGTTCGGCGTGGGAGCAGGAGCGAAACGCCCTAGGACCGGTCACCCGGTGTCCGTTCGCCACCGCCGACGCCCGCAACAAACTCCACCGACTCGATCCCGCAACTCAAGCGTGGCGGACCACTAACTCCCCGGCGTCGCGCCGTCCACGCGACGAGCCGCGATCCGCTCCACCAGTTCGACGGCCTCGCCGGCGAGTGCGCGGACGGCCGGGTCGGTCTCGCCGTCCAGCCGGGTGCGGAGCGCGTCGAGGACCGCCCCGGCCGCCGGGGCGACCGCGGCCACCAGGTCGGCGGCTGTTTTGCGCATCCCGGCGGCGGGGGCGACCAGGGCGTCGGCCACGGCCGCGACGGCCCCGGGATCGGCCGCGTCCTCGGTCAGAACGCGGCGGGCGGCGAGGAGGCGGAGCCGCGGGTTCGGGTCGCCGAGGAGGGCCCGGAGGGCTTCGACGGCCGCCCGACCGGGGACGGCCTGGAGGGCCAGGGCGGCGTTCAACCGCAGGCCGGCGTCGGGGTGGGTGGCGCAGTCGGCGAGGAGCGGGACGGCTTCGGCCGGCACCGGGTCGAGCCGGCCGAGGGCGTAGGCCGCGTTCGCCCGCACCTGGACTTCCGGGTCTTGCAGGGCTTCGACCAGCGCCGGCACGGCCTCGTCGGGCACCTCGCCCGCCCGCCGCCACCCGGCCGACGCCAGCACGCGGACCGCCGCCTCGGCGTCGCGCAGCCCGGACGTGAACGCCTCGGTCGCCTCGGGCGGCTGGGCCATGGCCAGGGCGCGCATGGCTTCTTCCCGCAACCCGACTTCCCCGGTCTGGGCCGCGCGGAGGAGCGCCCCGCCGGCCGGGGCGGCCGCCGCGCCGAGTTGGCCCAGCGCCCGGGCGGCCTCGACCCGGACCCAGTCGCTGTCGTCTTCGGCCAGCCGCCGGGTCAGGCCGGCCACGACTTCGGGGGTGGCCCCGGCGAGTTTGGGCAGGACGCGGGCGGCCCGGGCCTTGACCTCGTCGTTGGCGTCGTCGAGGAGGGCGAGCAGGTCCGCCCGCGTCTCCTCGTCGGCCTCGCCCCACGCGCCGAACGCCTCGGCCGCGGCGGCCCGCGCCTGCGGGTCGGGGTCGGCGAGGGCGGCCCGGACGGCGCGGACGGACTCGGGGGTGGGGCCGCCGATCCCGCCCAGGGCGCGGACGGCCCGGAGGCGGACCCCGCCGTCGTCGTCCCGGGCGGCCCGTTCGAGCGCCGGCACCGCCGCGGCCGCCGCCGGCCCGAGTTTGCCCAACGCTTCGGCCGCGTTCGCCCGGACCTGGGGGTTGACGTGCCGGAGCGACCGGACGAGGGCCGGGATCGCCCCGTCGGCCCCCGCGCCCATCTCCCCGAGGGCCTCGGCCGCGAGGGCGCTGACCCAGTTGTCCGGGTCTTTGAGCGCCCGGACCAGCCGGGGGACGGCGATCTCGGCCGCGGACTCGCCGATCTTGCCGAGGGCCTCGACGGCCTTGGCCCGGACCCGGTCGTTGTCGTCCCCGGCGGCCTCGGCCAGGGCGGCGGCGACCTCCGCGGCCGCCCCGCCGATGTCCCCCAGGGACTCGGCCGTCCGCGCCCGCACGGCGTTGTCCGCGCTCGCCAGCCCTTCGGTCAACAGGTCGGCGGCGGCCTCGGGCAGTACGCCGATCCGGCCGACGGCGTCGGCGGCCGCCTTGCGCACCCCCTCGTCCCGGTCCTGGAGGAGCGGGACCAGGGCCGGCACCGCCGCCGCCGCGAGGCCTTTGAGCGCCCCCAGCGCCTCGGCGGCCGCGGCCCGGATGGCGACGCTCGGGTCGTCGAGCAGGGCGGCCAGCGCCGGGACCGTCCGGGCGTCGGCCGCCCCGACCCGGCCGAGGGCCACGGCCGACCGGCCGCGGACCGTCTCGTCCGGGTCGGCGAGCAGGCCGGTCAGGTCCGCGACGGCCTCCCCGGCGGCCGCCCCCATGCTGCCCAACGAGGCCGCCGCCTGCGCCCGGACGACGGCGGCCGGGTCGGCCAGTGCCGCGCGGAGGGCCGGCACGGCGACGGCCGTCGGGTCCGGTGGGGGGGCCGCCGCGGGCCGGTGCCGGAACCGCGGCCACACGCCCCGCCGGGTCCGCCCGGCCGGTCGCGGGGCGGGGCCGCCGAACTCGCCGAGGGCTTCGGCGAGGCTCAGCCTCACGAGGTCACTCGGGTCCGCGGCCAGCCCGGCCATCCCCGGGAGGGCCTTCGCCGCCCGGAGCCGGCCGAGGGTCGAGACGGCCACCGACCGGACGTGCTCGTTCGGGTCCCCAAGGTGGTCGATCAGGTCCGGGATGGCGGCCGGCCCGATGGTGGCCAGGACCAACGGCAACTGCTCCCGCTGCTCCCGCGTCAGGGCGTCGGCCGACCGGAGCGACACCAGCAGCGGGCCGAGGGCGACCGCGCCGTACTGCGGCAGGGCGGCCCGGGCGCGGTCGTGGATCGGCTCGTGCGGACTCCAAAAGTCGGCGATCGTCTCGCCGAGCAGCCGGCCCTTCCGCACCGACGCGAAAATCTGCTGCAAGAGGACGAGCGTGAAGAACGACTTGAACACCGTCAGGACGGCGGCGGCCGGGCCGGCGGCCGGGCGGGCGACCGCGACCTGGACGAGGCGGTGGGAGTTGGCCAGGTTCAGCAGATCGACGACGCTCAACAGGTGGACCAGGGCCGAGGCCACGAAGTCGGGGTACGTCGCGTCGGCCGCCGGCGGGGTGTACCAGGCGGTCCCGAGCAGGGCGAACAGGCCGAAGTTGAGCAGGGCGAAGCCGCCGACCATGCCGACGGCCGCGGCCGCCAGCAGCGGGACGCCGACCTGCTTGCCGTACCGGGCCAGTTCGACGGCGAGCCGCTGCCCCTTCAGCGGGTCGTGCAGGGCCTTGTACCCGCGGGCCACCTCGTACCGCTCCACGTCGATGAACATGTACGCCAGGCACGCGACCAGGCCCATCCCGAGCGGGCCGAGGGCGCAGGCGACGGCCAGCACGGGACTCGCGTCGGCGGCCGCGACCCCGACCGCGAGGAGGCCCAGTTGAACGGACAGGAAGAGCGGCCACGAGGCCCAGGCGAGGAGCCGTTCCCACACCCGGAACCCCGCCCGGACGCCCCCCCGCACCAGCGCCCCGACGACGCCCAGCACCCCGCCGACGACGCCCACCCGGAACAAAACGCCGCCGAACACCGCCACGGCGACGAGCGCCACCAGGATGACGACCGACGACCGGACGCGGTCGGTCTCGACGAGCCAGTCCGTCGGGCCGACGACGAGAACCCTACGCAGCCACGCTTCCATTCGACACCCCGCCAGTCGCCGTGCGAGGCACCCTCGCAGGCCGTCAACTATAGTCGTTCGGCTGCCAGGCCCCCACGAAAAAAACGGCCCGAGGCCGAGACGCACCGAGGCGACGCGGAACGAGACCGCGCGACCCGAGTCTTCGGCGGACGGGGCCACGGCGACGCGTTGCCGCGCGAGCGAGGGCCGAGCGGTCGAGGGCAAGGCGGCCGTCGATGACCGCACGGCCGACGACTTCCGACACCGTCAACGACCGCTCGACCCTCGCTCGCGCGTCGGGCTAACCCGAGTCGCCTGCGGCGGAGCCACCAACCCGTCCCGCCCGGCACGATGGCGGAGGCGGACTCGCTGGACGCCGGGGACCTGGCGGCGAACGGGTTGTCCGCCCAGGCAATCGGGAGGTCCGCAGGGGAAGTGGTGCGGCGGCACCCCGGCGGCGAGTGCCGAAACCACATTCCGTCCAGCGAGCACCCCCGCGACACAAACTTGAAGTCCAGTCGAACGAGCCGTCGGCGTCGGCCGGCGTCACGGTGCCGTTCGCCGCCCGGGTGGCGAAGTCGGTGCCGCCGCCGTCGACCTTGCCCACGCCGGGGGTGGTAATTTTCGGCGACGGCGTCGCGCCAGCCGGGTCCGGGTCGGGCACCGTCGGCGACGCCGGCCGGCCGCTTCGGGAAGGCGTCGCCGGTGGCCGCCCCCGTCCTCGCGCTGAACTTCGTGAAGCTGTTGGGGCTGTCCCCGGGGACGACCCGCACGTCCACCGCGACGACGCCGACGTGAAAGGCCGGCCCCTACAGGAACAGGTTGGCGGGCGTCGGCAGGCTGACTGCCTGCGTGAAGTCGGCCTTCCCGGTGGTCTCGAAAACTCCGGTGCCGCCGTCGTACTTGAGGTTCGAGGTCACCTGGCCGAGGGACGCGAAGGCCACCCCGACCTTCCCGCTCACCGTCGCGCCGGTGCTGGTGACCTTCCCGTCGGCGATCACGAGTCCCTGGCCGCCGGCCCCGTCCCCGAGTTGGATCGCGAACGTCCCCAACAGCAGGTCCGCCGACGACTTGCCGCGGACGGTGAACTTGTTGCCGTCGGCCGAGTACGAGAGGTCCGGGTTCTCGACGCCGAACGTGGACTTGAAGAACGTGAAGTTCGAGTTCACCCGCAGTAGACTTCCCCACGGAAAACGGGCAGTCGGTTAGGAGTATTCGTTGCCTTCGAACTGCGGCGGGGCAACGGACCGCAGCGCTCTGTGCCGACGCTCCCGGTTGTCGAACACCTCGATGGACTCGAAGAGGCTCGCCTTCGCTTCCGCGCGCGTGGCGTACTTTTCGTGGTGCACCGACTCCTTCTTCAGGCTGGCGAACAACGACTCCATCGGGGGCGTTGTCCCAGCCGTTCCCGCGGCGGCTCATGTTGCACCGGATGCCGTGCTTCGCGAGTTCGCGCTGGTCGTGCTCGCCGGCGTACTGACTGCCGCGGTCCGAGTGCGCGAGCAATCCCGCTTCCGGGCACCGCGCGGCCAACGCCGTGCCCAGCGCGTCGATCACGCACCGGCTCTCCATCGACGCCGTCATCGACCCGCCCGCGACCCGTCGCGAGAACAAGTCCTCCACGATGGAGAGGTCCAGGAAGCCTTCGCCCGTCGGGATGTCGCTCACGTCGGCGAGCCTAACCTCGTTGGGCTTCGTGGCCGTGAAGTCGCGGTCCAAGACGTTGTCCGCGACCGGGAACTCGTGGTCCGAGTCGGTCGTGCCGACGCGGAACTTGCGGTGGGAAATCGCCCGAATGCCCAGCGACTTCATCGCCTCGGCCACCGCGTGGACTCAGCACCTCTCGCCTCCGTCCGCGAGTACGGTGTGCACCCGAGGCGACCCGGAGTGACCCCGACGGGCCGCGTAAATCGCCGGCCCTTGTCGCCCGACTCCGGCCGACATCCGGGGCTGATTCCGGGGAAAATCGGCGGCCGGTTCGGCACGACATGTTGCGGGAGTCGTGCGACCCGAAACCGCGACGGAGGCGACGAGATGGCCACGCGCGTGCCGGCGACCGTGAGTCGGGCGTACCGTCGCGCCGTCGAGGGCACGGAAGTAGAGTTTGCGCGGCACGGGCGCGAGTCTCCGGGGCACCTGGGAAAGGTGGTCTTCCGGACAGTCATGCCCTGGGCGCTACCGGTTTTGCGACAAGGGCCGGTGATCGGCCCCGCAAAACTCAGTCGGGGTGGCCGGATTTGAACCGGCGTCCGCTTTCTCCCGAGGTCGCCGACCGGCCTCCCAGCGGCCAGCTCACGAGAGCGGACCGCCGCTTCATCTTCGCCGAAACGACACTACCGGCGCGGGTCGCCGTCGTCGTCTGCGTCCCGCCGCGACCGGCGTGGGCGGTCGTCGTCGTACTGGTCAAGCGCCTCGCGGGGGGACCGGCGTGGGCGGTCGTACTCCTCGTCGTCGTCGTCGTCATCGTCGCCCCTCCGGGAATTCTTCCTCCTCTTGGTCCGCGTCTGGTCCCCGCGGCTCACCACGGCGATGATGCCGACGAACAGTAACGCCACCGGAAGGCCCCCGAGGCACCCGAGCACGATCGCCGCCGGGATCGCACACACTCCCCCGACGACCCCGAGTGCCGGACGACCGCGGCTGACCCCGAACGCAATCGGGATCGCCGCCGACAGGATCACCGCGATGACGATGCCGACAATCAGGCCGAACTGGAACCCGGGTGCGTTGGGGTTGAATTGTGCGAACAGATTTAAGTCCATTTCGGCCTCTTAAGGTGGGGAAAATAACGCCACTGCCGACGCCGAACGACGAAGTTCAGCAGCCGGCGGGGCTACTGAAGCTATGAATTTGGGACGGCCGCCGTGCACGCCGGTCTGCTGGAGCGCCGGGTTCGGCCACCGCCGACGCCACCGACGACCTGGCCGGCAAAGCCGATCATCACGCCTCGACGGCTCTGGGTCAAGCGCCGGCGCAATCGATTTCGGCGTTCGGCGGCTCAGGCGTGCCGGTGGCGGGTGTCGTGCCGGTCGTGGACTCCTCGGCCGCCAGTGGCACGCGTGGCCCGAGGGTTCCGGGGGGCATCGCGGCCGTGTGATGAACGAATCGCGGCCGTGCGGTCTGGACCCCACGGTGGTGGACGTGGCCGATCGCGAGGCGGATTCGGCGGGCCACGACCGGGCCTGGGCGGAGTGCGGCCACCGGTATCTGGTGCGGGTGGATCGGGTGCGTTCGGTCCAATGGCAAGGCCGGGCGATGTCGTTACGGCAGGTCGTGGACGCGATTCCGCCAACATTCGAGCCGGTTCCGAACGAACCGGGTCGGCCGCACCGGTTCACCATCCGCGCGGGGACGGGCCGGATTTCGGCGACCCGTCCGACGGTGGTGCTGCACCGGCCGGCGAAGAAGACGCGGGCGGGCGGGAAGACGGCCGGCGGTCACAAGGAGTAGATCGACGGGCCGGGGGTACCGCTGTCGCGACGCCCGGGGGCGACGCGGGTGGTCAGTGTCACCGGGGTGACACCGGCCCAGTGGTGGCTGGTCTCGAACGCGCCGAAGGGGAAGTCAGGGCTGTGAAACTGCGCCGGTGGTGCGCCTGGCGTCGGCGGATCGAGACGGGTCCCGAGTTCCCCAAGACCTCGGGAATGAACGCGGAGGAGAGGCACCAGGAAAGCCGGCCGGCGTTTTTGGCGTCGGCGGTGATGGCGAGCGTGACGGGTGCGCAACACTCTGGTTCGGCGCGCGAGCCGACAGTTGAAGCACCGGGCGGAATTCACCACCCCGGCGCTGTCGGCAGGCAATGACCTGGTGCGAGACGAAGGCCTCCGACGCACTTCCCCCGACCGCCGGGGCGGGCAGAAACTCCCCGCCCCGAACGTTTTCTTGACATGTCCGCCCCCGGCGAGTCATGTATGCAGCGTGGAGGCCGACCCGCGACATCTTCCGAGGCCTGCCGTGCCCCTCGCCGCGACCGAACACCCGACGGACAGCACCCTGACCGAGTTCGTCCTGGGCAAGCTGCCGGACGAGACCGGCCGGCCGGTCGAGCGGCACCTCGCCGGCTGCCCGACGTGCCAGGCCCGGGCCGCCGCGGCCCGCCCGGCCGACACGCTGGTCGCGCTCCTCGCCGCGGCCGGGACGCGGGGCGAGGACGGGCTGTCCGCGACCGCCTCGGTGTCGGCCGTGGGGACGCCGGACGAATTCGCTTCGACGCAGAACTGGACGGGCGGCGCGTCGGACGGGCCGGCCCCCGCCGGCGAGGACGACTCGCCGCCCGCCGCCCTCGTGTCGCACCCCCGCTACCGCCCCGTGCGCCAACTCGGCCGCGGGGGGATGGGCGTGGTGTGGCTCGCCGAGTACGCGATGATGGGGCGGCGGGTCGCCTTGAAGGTGATCCGCCCCGGGCTGTTAGCCCGGCCGGGGGCGGTCGAGCGCTTCCGCCGAGAGGTCCACGCGGCGGCGCAGCTCAACCACCCCCACATCGCCACCGCCTACGACGCCGACGAGGCCGGCGGGGTCCACTTCCTCGTCATGGAGTACGTCCCCGGCGAGACGCTCCTGGCCGAGGTGAGGCGCGGGCCGCTCGCGCCGGCCGCGGCCTGCCGGGCGGCCCGCGACGCCGCCCGCGGCGTGGCCCACGCCCACGCGGCCGGCTTCGTTCACCGCGACGTCAAGCCGAGCAACCTGATCCGCGCCGCCGACGGGTCGGTCAAAGTCCTCGACTTCGGGCTGGCGGGCCGCGCCGACGCGGGGTCCGGCCCGGACGATCCGTCCGGCAGGGCGGTCGTCATGGGCACGCCCGACTACGTCGCGCCGGAGCAGGCGACCGACGCGAGTGCGGCCGACGCCCGCTCCGACATCTACTCGCTCGGCTGCACCCTGTACCACCTGCTCGCCGGCCGGGTGCCGTACCCGGCCGCGTCGGCCGCCGAGAAGCTCGGGGCGCACCGCGCCGCGGCGGCCCCGGCCCCGGTCGCGGGCCTCCCCGCCGGCGTGGCGGCCGTGCTGGCCAGGATGCTGGCCAAGAACCCCGCCGACCGCTACCAGACGGCCGGCGAAGCGGCGGACGCCCTCGACAACTGTTGCGACCCGCCGGAAGCGGCCCGCCGCCGACTGCCCCGCCGTTCGGCCGCGGCGGCGGGCCTGTTCGCCGCGGCCGCGGTGCTGGCACTCGGGGTCGTCTACAAAGTCGAGCGCGACCGCGAAGTCGTCACCGTCGAGACGGACGACCCCGACATCGAGGTCGTCATGAAGCGGAACGGCGACCTCGTCCGCATCGTCGACGCCAAGACGAAGCAGGCGTGGGACCTCGACACCCACAAGATGCGGCTGACGCCCGGCGGCGGCGAGCTGTCGATCGACCTGCCGGGCCGCGAGCCGCTGGTGATTCGCCGCGCCGGCGACGCCACGCTGACCATCCGCCGCACGCCGCCGGCGGCCCCGGCCGTCGTGACCACCGGGGTCCCGGTCGGGCCGGCCGCCCTGCTCGCCGTGACCGACTTCCGGGAAGCCCACGGGGTAAACCCGGCCGGCCTGCGGCGGTGGCTCGCCGGCCTGCCGCCCGGGTTCCGGCCGGTCGAACTCACCGCCCGCGTGGCGGCGCTGCCGCCGCTCTTCGACGCGGTCGCCGTCCGCGACGCCCGGGACCTGCCGGCCGAGGCGCACCTGGAACTCGTCAACGCCGACCGCCCCGGCCCGTACCACCTGACCGACTTTCACGCGATGGCCAAGGCCGGCTGGGCGCTGCGGGCGAGCTGCCCGTACGACGACGGGGCCGACCGGCCCCGGCACCACGTCTGGGTCAGGGACGGCGGCAGGTGGGTCGCCAACGGCTTCCCGCAGGCCGAGGCCCAGGACCGCGTGGCCCGGTGGCGACAAGACCAGCTCCGCCCGACCAAGCTCTACCTGAACGCCGCCGACCCCGGCCGGGGCAAGCCCGACCGGCCGTTCGGCGTGCTACTGGCGGACGACGACGGGCTGCCCTGGGAGTTCACCCTGGAGGTGTCCCCGGCCGAGTTGCCGGTGAAGTTGGCCGACGCCCGCGCCCGCGGCCGGATGCCGGACTGCCTCGCCGCCGTCGGGGCCGGCCCCGACCGGACGTACGCGCTGTCGGTCGTTCCCAACCCGCACGGGTTGGCGTGGGAGTGGCAGTCGGGCCTGACCGCGGCGGCGTACGAGGCGACGCTCGCCGCGCAGAAGACCGCCCGCCGGCGGCCGCTGGCGGTCGCGTCCGAGGGGGCCGGGGCGGCGGCGCGGTACGCGGCCCTGTGGGTCGAGTACTCGCCCGCCAAGTGAGACGCAAGGGGCCGCAAGTGGACACGTCCGTGAGCTGGCTCGGCCGCCTGGCCGCATCCCCGACCGCTGCCGACTGGCAGCGGCTGGTGGACGCCTACGGTCCGCTCCTGGCCGCGTGGGCGGGCCGCGCCGGCGTACCGGCCGCCGACCGCGACGACCTCGTTCAGGAGGTGCTGGTGGTCGTCGTCCGGCGGGTCGGCGAGTTCGAGCACCGCGGGCCGGGGGCGTTCCGGGCGTGGCTGCGGTGCATCGTGGCGAACCACGTCCGGGCACTCTTCCGCGCCCGCCGCGTCGCCGCCTGGGTGGACCTCGACCAGCTCGGGCGGGACGACACGACCCTCGCGCGGGCCTGGGACCGCGAGCACGACGAGTACCTGGCGGCCCGCGCGGTGCGGCTGGTCCAGGGCGACTTCGCCCCGGCGACCTGGCTGGCCTTCCACCGCCAGGTCGTCGGCGGGCGGTCGGCGGGCGAGGCGGCGGCCGAGGCCGGGCTGTCTCTCAACGCGGCGATCCTGGCCAAGAGCCGCGTGTTGAAGCGGCTCCAGGCCGAACTTTGTGGCCTCGTGGAGTGACCCGATGACCGCCGTGACGACCGCCGCGACGACCGCCGGGGACGCGGCCGAGCACAACCGGCGTGGGGTGGAGTGCCACCTCGCCGGCCGGCCCGCCGACGCCGCCGCGGCGTACACCGCCGCCCTGGTCGCCGACCCGTGCCACGCCGAAGCGCTGGCGAACCGGGCCGCCGCGCTCGCCCAACTCGGCGACGCGGCGGCGGCGTTCGCCGACTACGCCGCCGCCCTGCGGCTCCGGCCCGACAGCCCCGACGCGCTCAACAACCGCGGCGTGCTGCGCCGCGGCCTCAGCGACCTGTCGGGGGCGCTCGCCGACTTCACGCGGGCGCTCGCCCTCGACCCCGGCCACGCCGACGCCCGCGCCAACCGGGCCGTCGTGTTCCACCTCCGGTGGGACCACGCGGCCGCCGACGACCTGACCCGGGCCCTCGCCGCCCCCGTCGGCCGGTCGGGGGTCGACGCCCGCCGGCACTTGCTCACGGTCTTCCGGGGCGACGCCTACTACCACCTCGGCCGCACCGCCGACGCCCTGGCCGACTACCGCGCCGCCTTCGCCGCGCGTCCGGCGGAGTTCGCGCGGCTGATCCGCCGGACCATCGCGAGGACCGTCCGCGAGCACGGGGCCGACGCGATGCTCGCCGACTGCGCGCGGCACCTCGGGCGCGACCCGCGCGACGTCCTGACGCTCGCCCGCCGGGCCGCGATCCACCTCGGCCTGGGGCGGGCCGCCGAGGCCGAGGCCGACCGCGTCGCCTGCTACGCCCTGGGCGACCCGCGAGACGAGGCCATGCTCCTGGCCCTACTGGCCCGCGCCGGGGGGGTCGCGCCGTGACCACCGCGACGACCACTCCCGACCCGGCGGACGTGCCGTTCCGGCGCGGGCTGGCGCTCTTCGGGGCGCGGGACCACCTCGGGGCGATCGACGCGTACACCGCCGCGCTGCGGCTGCGGCCGGGCTTCCCCGAGGCGCTGAGCAACCGCGGCGCGGCCCGGTCGGCGCTGGGGGACCGCCGCGGGGCGCTGGCCGACTACGACGCCGCGCTCGCGCTCGCCCCCGGCCAGGCCGCGTCGCTGAACAACCGGGCCGCCGCCCGCGTCCAGGTCGGCGACCTCGACGGGGCCCTGGACGACCTGCGGGCCGCGATCGGCCTCGACCCGGCGTCCGCGGCGGCCTACGAGAACTGCGCGGCCGTCCACGACAACCTGCTCGAACACGCCCAGGCCGTCGCCTGCTACGACCGCGCGGCCGAACTGTACGCGGCCGACCCGCGGACGAGGGCCAGGCTCGCCTCGACCCTGGTGCGCCGCGCGCTCGCGCACTACCACCTGGGCCGCGGCGTCGAGGCCCTCGCGGACGTGCGGGCCGCGTACCGGGCCGCCCCGCGGGTCTGCGCCGCCGCCGCCGCCGCCGGCACGCTGGTCCGGGACGCCCACGCCCCGGTGCCCGACGGCACGCCGGACGCGCTCGCCCGCTGCGACCGGTACCTGGCCCGCGACCCCGCCGACCTGTTCACGCGCGTCCGCCGGGCCATGACCCACCTGGCCCGCGGCGACCGCGCCGCGTTCGCGGCCGACTACGCCGCCGCCCGCCTCGCCCCCGACCCGACCCGGCCGGTGACGTGGCGATGGCCGAGGCCTTCTTCGCCGCAGTCGAACACCGTATCGCCGCCCTCGAAACCGCCCCCTGGAGCTTGCCATGACCCCCCCGCGCCCGCACCTCGACCGGCTCGAACGCCGCGACACGCCCGTGAACTTCACCGCCTCGACCTACGCCGAGTTGAGTGCCGGTGTCGCCGCGGCGAACGCCAACGGCGTGGACGACACCGTGACCGTCACCGCGGCCATCGACTTCCCGGCGAACAGTCCGCTCGCGCTCGGCGAGAGCGGCCGCGTGCTGACGATTCTCGGCGGGGCGGGGTCGCCGGTGCTCGACGGCCACGACGCCGGTCAGTTGTTCCAGGTGACCGCCGGCAATTTCCTACTGTCCGACCTGACCCTGACGCGCGGGCGTGCCGCCGCGTCGCAGCTCGGCGTCGGCCGCGGCGGCGCGGCGGCCGTCACCGGGGGCGTGCTCGACGTCACGCGCGTCGTGTTTACGGGCAACGCGGCCGTCGCGGACGCGACCGACCCGCAGGCCGCGGACGCCGAAGGGGGCGCGGTCTACGTCGGCGTCTCGGGCACCCTGACGGCGAGGGCGTGCGGCTTCGACGCGAACAGCGCGGCCGGCCACTCGCTCGCCGGCACCCCGGCGTCGGCCGGGACGGCGGGCGGGACCGGCCTGGCGGGCGATCAGGGCGGCGGCGGCGGCGGCGGCGGCTCCGGCCGCGGCGGGGCGATCTCCGGCGTCGGCTCGGTCACGGTCACCGGCTCCGTCTTCCGCAACAACGCCGCGGCCGGCGGCGACGGCTAGGCCGGCGGCGCGGGCGGCCGCGGCGGCAACGGCAACGACGGGGGGACGGTGACCCCCGCCGGGGCCGGCGGGCGGGGCGGCGACGGGGGCCGAGGCGGGGCCGGCCAGGGCGGCGCGGTCTACGCGGTCGGGCCTCTCGGCGTCTTCTCGACGACCTTCGGCGCGGGCAACACCGCCGCGACCGGGGCCGCCGGTCGCGGCGGGGCGGGCGGCGACGCGGGCCGCGGCCCCAGTGGCCCCGGCGGCACGCCCGCCGGCGCAGGCGGGGCGGGCGGTCCGGGCGGGGTCGCCGGCGGCGGGGCGCTTTTCGTCGCCGGTTCCCGCGGGGCGATCCTCGGCAACAGCACCGTGACGGGCAACTCGGCGGCACCAGCGGTGGCGGCCGCCGGCGGGGCCGGAGGGCTAGACATCTTTGGCCAACCGGCCGCTTCCGGGACGACCGGGGCCGCCGGCGTCCGCGGCGCGGGTGGCGTCGAGATCGCCCCCAACAGTAGCCTGACGGTCGCCTCCACCACCGTCGCCAACAACGCGACCGTAGGCGTCGCCGTCGGCATCGACGCCATTCTGACCGTGTTCAACGGCCTCTTCGCCGACAACCCCGGCGGCGACCTGGCCGGCACCGGGTCGGTCACCGCGTCCGGCAGCCTGATCGAGTCCTCCGCCGTGACCGTCACCCCCGGGGCGGTGGCGAACGTCGTCGGCGTCGAGCCCGCCCTGGCGGCGGCCGCGGCGAACGGCTCGCCCGCGGTCGTCGGCGACTTCGCCCGCCTGACCCACGGCCTCGCCGCCGGCAGCCGGGCGGTTGACGTCGGCGACGACTCCCGGGTGACCGTCGATCAACTCGGCCCCGACGCGACCCACGACGGCCGCGGCAACGCCCCCCGGCTGTCCGGCCCGCACACCGACGCCGGCTCCTTCGAGGCCACCGCGGCGGTCGCCCCGCCGGCACTGACCGTCACCGTGAATCAGGCCTTCGCCCAGCCCGACCCCACCGCGACGGCCTCGGTCGCGTTCGTGGTCGCCTTCAGCAACCCCGTCCCGTCGTTCCCGCCCGGTGACATCTCCTTCGCCGGCAGCACCGCCCCCGGCACGCTCGTCGTCACGGTCAGCCCGGCCACCGGCGCGGCGACGGTCTTCACCGTGACCGTCACCGGCATGACCGGGGCGGGTGAGGTCGTCGCGAGCTTCCCCGGCGACCGGGTCGAGTCCGCGGACCACCCCGGCGTCAAGAACGACCCGTCCACCAGCACCGACAACCGGGTCACCTACACGCCGGTCGTCCCCCCGCCGCCGGCCCCGACGGCCGTCGGCTTCGACGTGACCTTGTCGGGCGCGGCCCCGGTCGTCGGCCAGCCGTTCACCGTCACCGTTCGCCCGCGGCTCGCGGACGGCGGCACCGCGACGAACTTCGCCGGGCCGGTCACGGTGACGCTGACGAGCGACGCCGGCGTGGCGGACCTGACGGTCACGCTCACGTTCGCCCCCGGCGACGGCGTCAAATCGATCGTTCTCACCCCGCCCGTTCCGGGTGCCGTCCACGTGCGGGCGACCGCCGCCGACACCCCGACCGTGACCGGCGTCGCCGATCTGAATGTCGCCCCGGTCGCCCCCGACACCGCCGACCTGTTCGCCGCCCCGGCCCTGCAGGAGACGACGGGCTACCCCGTCGCGCTGACGGCCGGTCGGTACGCCACCGACGACGGCCGCGTCGGCGACGAGCCGGCCGTGCTGTCGGTCCGGACGGTGTCGGTGCTGGACGTGAACCCGGTCCACCTCTCGACCTACGGGCTCCCGAACGCGGAAGTCGGCGCGGGCATCGGTTACACGGCCATCGAGGCGGCCAATCTGTCGTCCTACGGCTTCACGGCATCGCAGATCCCCGTGGACCCGTCGCTGCCCAACGACTTCGCCCTGTCGTCGCCCGCAGGGACAGTGTCGGTCGTGTTGACGGCTACAGCGCTGGCCGCGGCTATTGTGGCGCTGTAGGCTCGTCCTTCGGCCCGATTGGAAACAACTTCGACGTGGGCGGCTCGCCGCAGGCGGTGACCGCGGCGCGGCTCAACCCCGCCGAGCCGAAGGGCGTGGTCGTCGCCAACGCCGTGGGGGTTCTGAACTTAGTCCGGAACGCCGGGGACACCGTGCCCACCGGCGCGAGCAGTGCCGGCACGATTACCACGGACCCGTCGTCGTTCAGGAGCGACGGCCGCCACTTCACGTTCACCCACGACGCCGACTTAGGCATCAGCGTGAAGGTGATCTACCATCGTCCTGCGGAATCGGCTACAAGGCGTGCCTCACGGAGGAGGCACCATGCCCGCGATCACCGACGAAGTCGTCCCGACCCTCCTGCTGGCGGCGACGCTGCTCACCGGGCACAAGCGGCGGCGCTTCCAGGCCGAAGTCGCCCTGCAATACTGCGGCGGGTCCGCCCGCCGCGCCGAGTCCGCCTTCGGCTGGGGGCGCGACGCCGTCGAGACCGGCCTGAACGAACTCCGGTCCGGCATCCGCTGCGTCGAGGACTTCGGGTCCCGCGGCCGCAAGACGACCGAGGCGGTGCACCCCGAACTCGAAGGGCACGTCCGCCGGCTGGTCGATCCCCACGCCCAGGCCGACCCCAAGTTCCAGACCGCCTTCGCGTTCACCCGCGTCACCGCCCGGGCCGTCCGCGACGCCCTGCTGGCCGTCCCCGAGCTCGCCGGCAAGGTCCCGTGCCGGCAGACCGTCGGCGAAATCCTCGACCGCCTCGGGTACCGCCTCCGCCGCGTCCTCGAGGCCCGGCCCGAAAAAAAGTCCCGGCGACCGACGCAATTTTCGCCCACGTCCAGGGCGTCCGGGCCGAGTCGGCGGTCGGCCCGGACACCCTGAGAATCTCGCTCGACACCAAGGCCAAGGTGAAGGTCGGCGACTTCTCGCGCGGCGGCGAGGCCCGCGGGGCGGGGCCGGTGAAGGCCCTCGGCCACGACATGGCCCCGACTGCCGTGCTGGTGCCGCTGGGCATCCTCGAGTTGAACCGCGGGCCGGTGGCGATCCAGCAGCCGTGGTTTTTGTTCGGCCACTCCCGCGACACCAGCGACTTCGTCGCCGACGGGATCGACCGGTGGTGGGCGGAGCGCCGGGCGGCCCACGCCGGCGTGAAGCGGCTGCACATCGAGTTGGACAACGGCCCCGAGGTGTCCAGTTCGCGGACGCAGTTCCTGAAGCGGATGGTGCAGTTCGTGGACCGCCACCAGGTGACGGTGGAGTTGGCGTACCTGCCGCCGTACCACAGCAAGTACAACCCGGTGGAGCGGTGCTGGGGCGTCCTGGAGCGTCACTGGAACGGGGCGCTGCTGTCGTCGGTGGCGGACGTGCTGCGGTGGGCCGGGTCGATGACGTGGCGGGGCGTCCGCCCGCTGGTCGGGGAACTGGTCGGGGCGTACGAGCGGGGCGTGCGGCTGACGGCGGCGGCGTTCCGCCCGGTCGCCGCGCGACTGATCCGCTCCGAAACTCTGCCCAAATGGGGCGTCACCATCCGGCCCGAAGTGCCGGGAGATTAAATCACCGCTGATGCCTTACGGCAGCAAATGCACGGCCGTCTCGGCGGCCAGGCGGGCGTTGGCGATGATCAGGGCCTGGTTCGCCATGAGCGTTTGGCCGACGGTCAACTCGGCGAGCCGGGACAGCATGTACGGCGTCAGTTTCGGCCCGGCG
>JANYHV010000385.1 GCA_025362195.1 Fimbriiglobus sp.
GCGGTCACCACTTCGGCCCGCTGGTCGGCCTCGGGCGCGCCGTAATTACTCATGTAGACGTAGGTGTACGACTTGATGCTGAGGCTGTCGGGCTTGGCCACAGCGGCGGGGTCGAGGGGCTGCGTGAAGGTCAGGGCGAAGCCGTCGGGGGTGACCTTGATGGCGTGGATTTCGGCGGGCACGTGGCCGGTGAAGCGGATCCGCTCCAGGCCGTACGGCTTGCCCCCGGTGCTGCCCCAGCCGCGGTTCGTCTGGCCGACGTACAGGCTGCCGTCCGGGCCGAAGGCCAGGCGGTTGACCCCGCACTGCAGGCCGCTGCGGAACGGGAAGCACGCCCCCTGGACGACGCCGTTGACCTTCTCCAGCGCGACCCGCATGACCATCGACCGGGTCTGGTCGCCGACGAAGCACTGGCCGGCGAACGGGCCGAACTTCCCGGCCGTCGTGTCCCACTTCGGCTCGCTAACCGACTGGCCCATGCGGCCGTAGGGGAACCAGATCGCCGGCGGATCGACGGCCGGGAAGACCTTCGCCGCCGTCGGGTTCTTGGGGTTCGTGCCGTCGTACTGCATCCCGGACGCGACGGTCTCCTTGACCCGCCCGGCGAACGGCGAGTCCTTGACCCACTTCAGCCCGGCCTGGTGGCCGTAGAACTTGCCCCGCTGCAGGTGGCACAGCTTGTTCGAGGCGACCCACTCGCCCTGGTTGTCCGCGTAGAACAGGTCGCCGTCGGGGCTGAAGGCGATGCCGTTGGGCGACCGGACGCCGTAGGCCCACGGCTCCATCTCGCCGGTCGGGGCCACCTTGACGCACCACCCGCGGTACGCCGCCTTGGCCTGGTGCCCGCCGCCGAAACCGACATTGAGCGTCAGGAAGGCGTTCCCGTCCTTGTCCACGGCGGGGCCGAAGGCGTACTCGTGGTAGTCGCCGCTCACGCCCCACTTGTCGCACACGGTCGTGAACCGGTCGGCCACGCCGTCCCCGTCGGTGTCCGTCAGCCGCGTCAACTCGGGCCGCTGGCCGACCAGGACCGTGCGGTCGTCCAGGACGTGCAGGCCGAGCGCCTCGTGCAGCCCGGCGGCGAACCGGGTGAACTTGGCCTGGGCCGGGTTCGCCGGGGCGTCGATCAGCCAGACCTCGCCGCGGCGGGTACACGCGAACAGTTTGCCGTCCGGCCGGAAGGCCAGGCCGCCGACTTCGAGGACGCAGTTCTCGGGAGTCGTGAACGTGTCGATGGCGTAGGCCTTCGCCTCGTTCCCGCTGGCCGAGTCGGCGGCCTGCGTCTGCGCGGGCGGCGGGAAGTCGCGGTCGATGCGGCGGCGGAGCGTCTCGGCGAACACGCCCGGCACCTCCGGCGCGACGTACACCCCCCAGTCGAAGGCGTACTGGCCGATCTTCAAAACGAGTCGGTTCTTGCCCGCCTTGACTTTCAACTCGACGCGGTCCGAGTCCGGAACTGCGGCCCGGTTGTAGTTCCCGTGCAACAGCCGCTCGCCGTTGAAGTACACGGTCAGCGTGTCGTCGCTCCCGAGGGATAGCGGCAGGGTGAACGCCGTCTTGCTCTCGAACTCGTGGAACAGGAAGGCCGCGGCGTTGGTCGTCGCGTCCGGGTAGAGCTTCTGCAAATCGACGACCTTGCCCAGTTCGAACCTGTCGAACGGCAGCCAGCGGACCGCGACCTTGTCCTTGCCGACGTACTTCGCCGCCAGGTCGATGGCCTTGTCCGGGGGCAACGGGGTGTCGAACGCCCCGTCGCCGCTGAAGTCGAAGGGCCCGGCGTGCAGCCACTTCCCGCCCAGGTCGGGCAGCCCCTGCGCGACGAGCGCCGCCCGGATCGTGTCGGTGCGCGTCGCCTTCTTGGCGGAGTCGGCTTGCGCCGCGGCGAGACTGGCCGAGCAAGCGAAGGCGAGCAGGGCGACGAGCGGACGCATGTGCGACACCACCGAAAAGGGAGGACGGGCAGAGCCGTGATTATGCCCGACTGCGACGCGGGACGCAACCGTTTGGCTCGCCGGGACATCGTGTCCCCCTGGCTGGCGATGTCGAGTTCCGGGCTAAGCGACACGAAGCCGCCGGACTCGGCCCAAAGGATCGCCGTGAATCGCCGACTCATAGAACTCCTTGGGCGAAGTCAGCCGAGAGGCGAGTTGATCGGATTTGGGACCGTGCAGCAACGACTTAACCCAATTCGGCGAGACGCCGCACTAACCTCGAATCATTGGCGGCACGCGGTCGAGCAAGAAAGTCGCCACAAAGAGCAGCCCGAGAATGGCGAACATTTCAGCGTACCACGGCCAGTAACTGCCGCGCAGCCGCTGGATGCCCCACGTTGCAACGGCACACCCGAACCAGAGGCCGGCCAGGATGGCGTAGGTCAGCCACCCCCGCGCCTGAAGACGCTCCGGCGTTTGTCGCAGCGCCCAGTATGCTAAACCGACCGTCACCATCAAAATCGGTCGCCAAAGCGGTGCCCGGAGATCGATCGGCGGCTTGGCGGAATCCATGTCGAGCACCCCGGCTGGTCGGTCAATTTGCGGCGAGC
>JANYHV010000389.1 GCA_025362195.1 Fimbriiglobus sp.
CGGATCAAGGACCTGGGCGGGAAGCCGACGGGCAGCGTGTCGAAGAAGACCGACTACCTGATCGCCGGGGACGACGCCGGGGGCAAGCTGGCCAAGGCCCGCGAACTCGGCGTCGCCGTCCTGACCGAAGACGAGTTCGACAAACTCGCCGGCTGACGTCCGGTGAACCCCCCGTCGTCTCGGTGCGTATTCGAGCATGCGACTCGTCCCACCCGCGGAGGCCAGCCCATGCCTTACATGTTCTTGCTGGCGGCCCTACTCACGCCGCCGACCGCCGGGGGCGTGGCGTTCGAGGTGCCGCAACTCGTGAGGCTTGATGTCCCCGCCGGCTCCGGTGAACTGTACCCGCTGTTCGCGGACTTCGACGGCCACGGGCAACCGTCGCTGCTCGTTGGTACGACGGGAATGGGCTCCGGCAAAGACCGCCGCGGCCGCCTGTTGACGTATCCCACCGTTCCCCGCGGGGCCGACTGGCAGTTCGGCCGGCCGACGTGGTTCGACGACGCCAACCCGACCGGCCTGATTCGCGGCGGCTGAGGCCCCGGCCGGTTCGCCCCCAGTTTGGGGGACATCGACCGGGACGGACGCCTCGACTTGGTGAGCGGTTGCGGCTGCTGCACCGTGGGTATCTTCTACTGGTTCCGCCGGCTGCCCGACGGCGGTTGGGGGCCTCAACAGTTCGTCGAGCTGGACTACCCGAGGGGCGACTACGGCTTTGGCGTTTTGCCCATGAAAGGCGTCCAAACCCTCCTCGCCTTCGCGGACCTGAATGGCGATGGCGTGGCCGATGTGATCGTCAGCCGGGGGGGCGGCATTGATGTCGGCTACGGCCCGTTCGTGCCGGGCCAGAAGGTGACGATGCACCCGCTCACGCCGACGGGCCGGGACCGCAAACCCTCGTTAACGGCCTACGAGAACCCGGTCGTCGTCGATTGGGACGGGGACGGTCGCCTCGACATCGTCTTCCCGGTTTCGCGCTGGCCGGACCGGGCGACCGGCGTGTCGTGGTGCCGCAACGTCGGCACAACGGCCGCGCCCCGACTCGCGCCCCCGGAGCCGATCCTGTCTCCGGCGGTTTGCGAATGGAGAATCACCGGCCTGGACGTGGTCGATTGGAACGCGGACGGCAAGCTCGACCTGCTGTTGGGCGTGAGCCGCGGCGACAACCTCAAGACGCACTCCCGCATCGAAGTCCGCTTGCGAAAGTAGTCCCCCGTGCCGGCACAGGCGTTCTCGACCGTCCGACTCGTCAACGGCTCAACCGGGGACCCCGTCTTGTACCTCGACTACCCCGGCCGGGACGACGCCATCCTGTTCGACGGCGGCGAGAACGACAAGCTCACCAAGGACCAACTCGCGGACGTGCAGTGCGTCTTCATTACGCACCACCACGTCGATCACTTCGTCGGCCTCGACCGCATCGTCCGGGCCAACCTCGACCGCGACAAGACCCTGCACCTGTTCGGCCCGGTCCACACCATCGCCCGCGTTTACGCGCGGGTGAAGAGCTACGAGTACCCGTTCTTCCCGTTCATGAAGCTCGAAATCGAGGCCCACGAACTCGACGGGGCGACCGAGCGGGTCGGCCGGTTCGGGTGCAAGACCAAGTTCGCGCCGCCGGTGTTGAGCGAGAAGCCGTGGGCCGGGCCGGTCTGCTACGCCAACGACCACTTCGCGGTCGAGGCGGTCGCCGTCGTCCACACCGTACCGTGCCTGGCGTTCGCCCTGGTCGAGCGCGGCGGGCACCACCCCGACCCGGCCAAACTCGCCCGGGGCGTGCTCCGCGGCGGCCCGTGGATCCCCGAGGCGTTGCGGCTGCTGCACGCCGGGGCCGCACCGGACACGGCCCTCGACATCCAGGGCGGCCGGTTCACCCTGGCCGCGCTCGCCGCGCAGTACTTCACGGCCTCGACCGGGGCGCGCGTGGCCTACGTGACCGACACCCTGTTCGCCGACGAGTTGAAGCCGCGCCTGGTCGAGTTGGCCCGCGGGGCGACGCGATTGTACTGCGACAGTTTTTACGCCAAGGTCCAGGCCAAGGACGCGGCGAAGCACAAGCACATGCTCACCGTCCAGGCCGCCGAACTGGCCAAGGCCGCGAAGGTCGAGGAGTTGATCCTGATCCACTTCTCGACCCGGTACGCCGGCCGGTACGAGCCGCTCGTCGCCGAAGCCGCCGCCGTCTTCCCGCGGACCCGGGCGGAGATTTGACCGAGTGAAGATTGCAGATTGAAGAGTGCAGAGTGAAATCCGGGTCGGCGGGCTACGACGCGGTCGCAGCGCCTACCGGGTGGCGTTTTGGTGGGTCAGGACGAGGCGGATTTCGTCGTAGGTGACTTGCTCTTCGAGGGCGTCGTAGATCGTCTTGAGGGTTTCCCGGCCGTGCGTTTGGGCGGCCGACGCGATCTCGACGTAGTCCTCGTCCCGGACCCACCGGCTGATCTCCTTCGGCTTCTCGGCCTCGATGAACTCGACCAGGTAGCCGACTGCCGTGCTGCGGGCCACGTCGAGTTGCTGCACCACGTCCTCGATGTAGGTCGCGTCGCGGAACATCGAGAACGCGAGCTTCCGGCGCGCCGCGGCGTCTCGGGGGCTGCTCGACGCCGGCTTGCGGGCGACGACGACGGCCAGCGCCGCCGCCGGCGCGTGGCCGAGGATCGCCTGCAAAAAGGTCGCCCCGTAGGCCTTCAACTTCACGTCCCCGACGCCGGTCACCTGCCGCATCGCGTCCAGGGTCTTGGGCGGGCTGGCGGCGAAGGCCAATAGCACGCTGTCGGGCAGTACCCGGTACGCCGGCACCTTCTCGGCGGTCGCCAAGTCGCGGCGGAGTTGCCGCAACTTCTCGAACAGGTCGGCGTCGTAAGACGCGCCCAGCAGCGGCGTCGTCCCACTCGACCGGCCGCCGGTCGGGGCGGCCCCGCGGCGGGCCGGGCGTTCGCGGTCGTGGCGGACGAGTTCGATCAGCCGCACGGCGTGCCGGCCGTGCATGACTTCCCACGACAGCTTCGTTAACTTCAGCACCGGGTACTCGCCTTCCGATTGGGCGAGCGCCCCCTGGCCGAGCAGTTGGTAGACCCAGTCGCGCAGGGTGTTCAGCGAGATTTCGCGCAACAAGCCGTGGGTGCTGAGCTGGTCGTGGCGGCGCAACGTGACCGCCTCGGAGCGGTCGCCGTGCAGCACCGAGACGACGTGGCCGACGCCGAACGACTCCTTGACGCGGGCCACGCACGAGAGGATTTTCTGGGCCACGGTCAGGGCGTCCGGCACCTCGGTCACGTCGCCCAGGCACAGGTCGCACGCACCGCAGGTCGGGGCGTCCAGGGTCTGGCCGAAGTGCTGGACGAGGGCCTTGTGCCGGCAGACGGCCCCGCGGGCGTACCGGTCCATGTCTTCGAGGTGCCCCAGGCACGCCGGGACGAACTCGGCCGCGACCACCTCGCCCCGCCCGGCCGCCTCGTGCGCGGACTTCTCGATCATGCTGCGGAGCTGAATCTTGTCCGCCCCGGAGTACAGCAGCACGCACTCCGACGGCAGCCCGTCCCGCCCGGCCCGGCCCGCCTCTTGCTGGTAGTTCTCGATCGACTTGGGCATGCCGACGTGGACCACGCACCGCACGTCCGGCCGGTCGATGCCCATGCCGAAGGCGACCGTCGCCACGACGATCGGGGCCTCGGCGTTGGTGAACGTCTCCTGCGCGGACCGCCGGTCCTCGTTGTTCATCCCCGCGTGGTAGCCCAGGGCGTGGTACCCGGCCCCGCGCAGCTGCGCCGCCAGGGCGTCGACGTTCGCGCGGCTCAGGCAGTAGACGATGGCGGCGTGCCCGCGGTGCCGGTCGAGGACTTCGCGGACCTGCTTGGTCTTGTCGAGCCGCGGCAGTACCCGGTAGATGAGGTTCGGCCGATCGAAGTTGCCGACGAGGATTTCGGGGTCGTCGAGTTGCAGTTGGCGGGCGATGTCGAGCCGCACCGTCTCGGTGGCCGTCGCCGTGTAGGCGTGGATGCTCGCCCCGGGGAAGACTTCGCGCAACCGGCCGAGCTTGCGGTACTCGGGGCGGAAGTCGTGGCCCCACTGCGAGATGCAGTGCGCCTCGTCGATGGCGACCGCCGACACGCCGAAGCCGTTCAGGTACCCGGTGAAGCCTTCGAGCGTCAGCCGCTCCGGGGAGGCGAAGACGATCGGGGCCGTGCCGGTCTTGAGCGACTGCACGGCCGCGGCCTTTTCGCTCGCCGTCTGCGAGCTGTTGAAGCCGATGGCGTTGACGCCGATGCGCTGGAGGGAATCGACCTGGTCCTTCATCAGCGCGATCAGCGGCGACACGATGAGCGTCACGCCCTTCGACCCCCCGGCGTGCCGGTAGACCGCCGGGGCCTGGTAGCACAGCGACTTGCCGCCGCCGGTCGGCAGGACGACGAGCGAGTCGCGCTTGGCGAGCACGGCGGCGATGGCGCGTTCCTGCATGGGCCGCAGTTGGCGGAACCCCCAGTGCTCTTGCACGACCGCCATCAACCCGCCCGGCAACCCCGCCATTCGCCCTCCCCCGTCACGATGCCGCGGCCCGCCCGGCCCGGCAAGCTCAGTTGCCGTGAATGCGCGAAATGACGGCGGGTTTGTCCGCGTCCGGGGGTTCGCGCGGGCCGGTCGGTGTGGTAAATTAGGGCACCTCTTCCCCGGGTCCCGGAGGGACGCCCGCCATGACCTCGACGCCCCGCCTCTTCCTCGGTGCCGCCGCGCTCGCCCTCGCCGGGTGCGAAACCTCGCCGCGCGGCACGACGGCCGACACGCGCGGGCCGGAAGTCCTCGCGCTCCGCGTGCAGCCCGACTCTCCGGCCCTGTCGCCGACCCAGCAAGAGTCGGCGAAGCCGGACGTGACCCGGCTCGGCTACGACGCCGGCCGGCGGACGCTGCGGGTGTACGAACTGCCCGAGAAGGCGGCCCGGTGGGTGCTCACGCTGCCCGGGGCACCGATGGGCGTGCCGGTGGACGGGGAGTACGAGTTCCCGGCCAACATGGACTGCGACCTCGACCAGGTCGTCCTCTTCTACACCCTCCCGAACCACCGCCCGTCCCCCGGCGTCAGCCTCCGCGAGATCGTCGAGACGGCGGCAAAGTGATGCCGGCGGGGGACCGCGTCGCCTGGTGGTTGCAGAGCCGCGCGGGCGTTCGTTACGAGGGGCACTTGCCCCGAATCGACACGCCGCCTCAAGTGATTGAGCGAGAAACGCGAGTGAGGGTCGTCTTGTTTTTTGCCCCTCAGTCGCACGCCGATTAGTATGGCAGTGATGACACACTCGCATTGACGCGACGGTTTAGGCAGAGTTGTTTCCGTCTATTTGGAGTTGAACGGAGAACTCTTTGGCACGTCTGTCGCGGCGACAACTGATGCTCACGTGCGGCTTGATAGCCTCCGCTGCCGCCTGCGGGCTCGTCGCCCGGCGGAGGGGGGCGAACGTGGTACGGTTCGCGGCTGAGCTTGTACACGTCGAGGACACCGGCAGCGGGCTGATCCGGGTCGGATTCTCGAACGGCCGGGATGAGGGTGACGGCCGCGAGTACCTCCTGTTCGACCGCCTCTACGAAGTCACTGCGGCCGGCCGGAAGGTGGCCGTCGGGGTGGTGTCGGTCGAGCGAAACGACCAGGGAGGCGGGGGCGAGGGCGGGGTGGCGGAGGTCGAGGTGCGGCCGGACCTGGTCCGGGTGGTGCTGGTCGGTGCGGTCGCCGAACAGGCCGGGGCGGCCCGGTACGAAATCGGGCTGTCCCTGGCTGCCGGTGAATTCGAGCGGCTCCGGGACGGGCTGCGGCTGGTGTTCGCTGGATACGGGTGCCTGGTCGTATCCCCTGTCGAACCAGCCGCTGCACCAGTCGGCGGGGGCGTGTAGGCTTTTTTTAGGCGTGGTGCTCACTCGGCTCCCGGCACGGCTGAACTGGGTCGTTCGGCGGCGGAGAGGTTCCTGGGTTGGTCCTCTCGACCACTGACGCGGGACGGAGATCGGTTTGAGCGAGTTCATCCTGTTCATCCTGGCGAGCCTGGGCATCGTCCTCGCGCTCGTCTGTTACGGGTCCGTTCGGAGCCGTCGGCGGCGGGCGCTCGACGCGGCTTGGGAGGCGCGGCACCCGAGAGCGGCGTTCGAGTCCTGCGGGAAAACGCTGCACTTTTATGACGACTCCCACGGCAATCAGGTCGAGTACCTCGACCCGGCCGGCCGCTGTTACCTGTGGTACCCCGGGAACCGGGTCGTCCTCGTCGGGCAGTGGCGGTGCGACGAGTCGCGCGTCTTTTTTCGGTACGGGTACAACACGTATAACCGGGTGACGGGTGTGATCGGCGGGCGGTGGGAGCCGTGTCCCATCGCTCTGTGGTCGGCGTCGATCGTCGAGGCCGTTCCCGGTGACATTCTCGAACTCGAGCGCCGCTTGCCGTTCGTCCTGAAACCGCGTCCGGCCATTCGCTCCATTCTCGACTTGGTGGCGTTCCACCGACAGCAGTAGGCCGATAGTGGGGGTATGACCCGCTTCTTCGCAATCGCCCTGGTCGCGGCCCTGGGGTCACTGGCCGGGTGCCAGTTGCCGCTGTTGAAGCGCCCGCCGACGCCGGCCGCGGCCCTGACCCGCGAGGAACTGGAGGCCGAGCCGGTCCCGGCCGGGGAGCGGTACTTCCTGCTCCTGTTCGGGTCCGAGTCGGTGCCCAAGCGGGCGGTCCTGACGCACACCTGGGGCACGGTCGTCCGCGTCCCTTCGGCGGGAGGCCCGGTCGAGGCGCACACGATCAGTTGGATGCCGCGGACGCTCGTCATCCGGCCGTTCCACCTCGACGTGGAACCGGGCGTCAACCTCGACCTGGCGGCGACGATGCGGCTGGTGACCGGCCTCGGCGAGCGGGTGACGCTGTACGGCCCGTACGAAATCCCGGCCCGCGTGTACCGCCGCGTCGTCGTGCAGAAGGCCTTCCTGGAGGGGGGGACCGTCGGGTACCAGGGGTTCGACCTGATCGGCGAGGCGGGCCGGCGGGGGAACGGGTCGAACTGCATCCACGCCGTCACCGACGTGGACCCCGAACTCGGCCGCGGCGGCTACCTGCTGTCGGGCAACGGGTCCCGGGCCGGCGACTTCATCCGCGACCGCATGACCCGCCGCGGCATCGTCGGCGACCCGACCCCGGCGAACGACTGGCTGCTCCCCGCCCTTGGGCTAGACCCGGCTGTGCTGCGGCGACGGTGAAGTCTTGGCCCAAGGCGAGCCGAGAGCGTGAGCGACTGGAGATCGAGGAACCTCCAGTCGCTCACGCTCTTGGCTCGCCGGCCGATGTCAATCAACATTCTCAACGAATGGGCAGTTCCACGCTCGCGCACCGGGTTAACGCGCCGTAGGCCAAATGAAGCGAAACGCAAGCGGAAGTCACATTTTCAGTTGACCCTTACCTGGATGACGATTAGCATGACGACGCTCACACTCCGCTGACTCGCAATGACGCGACGGTTCAGGTAAAATTGTTTTTTGTCTACTTGTAGTTCGGCCGCAGGAGGCTCGCGAATGGCGGAGCGTATTCGCAGTGATCAACGACTCGCGGCCACCATCGCCGCGCTGATCTTCGGACCGCTCTTCATGCTGGGACCGGTGGTCGGCGGAATCTGGATACTCGTCCGCCTGGGGCCGGACGTTTTGACGGTCCTCGGCGCGCTCGTCCTGTGCTTCGCGGGTGTTTACCTCGCCTACCACGCAACACAAAATTATCAGTGGGTGGACTTCGACGGCATTCGGATCCGAGGGAGAACCTTCTGGACCCGGCGTCTCGTCGAGAACACCTTGGAGGAGGTCCGCGACATCCGCGTGCTGGGTGCGACCGCGCGGGGCACGGTCACCAGCGTCACCGATGCCGTCCTCGGACCCGTCCGCGGCTGGGAGATTCGCTTTCATCACGGGCCCAGCATCTTCCTCGTTCGATTCGACATGAAGAACGCTGAGCAGTTGGTCGGGGCAGTGGAACACGCCCTTGCGCGGCGAGAGGCACGACTTCTAGAGGCCAAACCAGGTGCTGCAGCCGACGGCGGGAGCAGGTAGGCTTTCCGTGACGTGCAACTCGCTGGTGCCCCGCCGGGCCGTTGGGCTGGATCGTTCGGCGGGGGGGCGAGGTGATGGGTGTGTCAGTTGTGATCATGTTCGATCCCGCCTTGCCCAGCGCGGATTCGTTCACCGAAGGGACGGATGGCAACTCTCTCGTGCCCTTCGTGTCCACGCTGGACAAGATCGCATCTGCTCGGGGGTTGGCCCCGTTCAGCCGCTTCATTCCCGACTTGGACGACATCGACTGGGACGAACTCGACCTGGACGGGGACGACGCGGGCAAAGTCCCTGAACTGTGGTCCGACCCGGCCGAGGGGTTGAGACTGATCTCCGTGCTTGCTGACGCGATTCAGTCCGAGAAGCGGTGGTCGAAGGGCTGGCAGACGGAGTGGGTCGGAGAAGTTGTGCGGTGCCTGGGACTGCTCGCGGAGGATTTGGAGACCGCCAAGCGAGCGGGAGCACGGTTCAGTTTGTCGTATGCATGACAGCGGGCCGCTCAGATGCCGACCCCGACGCTGCAACAGACGCCGGGGGCGTGTCGGCGTCCATGCTTCGGGCTGGCGGTAGCTTGTCGGCCCGCCGGCGGTGCAGTACTCTGTTACTGGTAATAACCCGCGACGCGGCAGGGGAGAACGATGGACCGGGAAACGTTCACGGCGATGATCGGCGCGCTTCAGGCCAGGAAGCCGTTCCGGCCGTTCACCGTGGCCTTGGTAGACGGCGACCGGTACGAGGTCGATCGCCCGAACGTTCTCGCGCTCGGGGACGGTGCGGCGGTACTTCTCGCCCCAGGCAACGTGCCAGTATTCTTCGACCACGAAGGCGTCAGTCAGGTCATCGGCGACCTGTCCGGCCGTGGTGCCGAAGTCCCTTAAAGGGGTGCCGAACCCGGCGCTGCTGCCGACGGCGGGCGCACGTACACTTCCCCAGGTGTGTAGCTCCAGCGCCCCGCCGGCGGCTGAGGTGGGTCGTTACTAGGCGGAGGGCGTCCAGTGCGGCGACGGTTGCTCCTGAGCTTGGTCGCGTACCTCGGACTCGCGGCGGCCGTCGGGTTCGGCTTGGGTCGCATCAACCTCCAGGACCTTCGCCGGCTGGCCGCCGAGGGCGTCCGGGCCGTCGGCACTGTTACCGCCCCCGACTGCGGGAACCACGCGACCGTCCAGTACACGTTCGAGGCCCACGGGCGGGAGATTGCCGGGGTGGGCCAGCCCGGCTGGGGGAACCCACCGTGCGACCAGTTGCGGGCCGGCGACCGGCTGGAAGTGTGGTACGTCCCGGCCGCCCCCGCAGTCAACCGTCCGGGTGACCCCCGACCAAGTCTGGACAACGAGTTGGTGAGCGTGGCCCTGGCCGCAACGGTGATGCCCGCGTTGTTGGTCGGTGCCCTCGCCCTTGGCGGCTGGCGGCAGCGAGTCAAGCACGCCGAACCAGACGACGAACCTGACCCGGCGGGCGTGTCGGCTTCCTGGAGTTCGTAGCTCACTCGTCGCGGCTCAGCTCAGGCGTTCCGCGCCGCATGCCAAAACAGCGGGGCGATCAATACGTCCGTTTACACCAACTCGACTGTTTTCGCGGCGTAATCGATGCTCAGGCGGTGGCCGTCCAGTAACATCGTCCCGAGCAGTGCGTGTTCCCCATCGCTTGCGATGACCTGCGTCTCGTAGGTGCCTCCGAACCAGTCGAAGTGGCAGCCGAACGTTTCTAGTTCGACGCACCGCCCGTCCGCCAGGACTGCCTCAGCGGACGACTGTTTCGGGAGCCCGAGTGCGGCGACCTGCCCCCGCGGAATCGTCAGCGTGCCGTTGAACGCCGTATCGACCCAGGCGAGCAACTCTGCGCGCGGCCCGCTGCGCGATGCCGCCACCGGCCCGCTGACGAGCGCTCTCAGATGGGCGTCCACGACCCCTTGCATTACTGCAAGCCTCCCATGTGGAAGGCCGCGCGGTGCCCGACCCGCACGGTGTGCGAGAGGCGATCCGGGTGCCGGCCTCTGGCCGCTCTCACCGCTTCGTCGAAGGTGTCCCCGAGGAAATAATCGCCGGACTCCGGCTCGATTGCGACGAACCGACCCCGGTGTTGCGGTTCCAGCACGGCCTGGAGTTGCTCGGCGTAAATCCGCTTGGCGCGCTCGATGACCGCACTCGTTTCTGCCGCGACCATGATCTCACTCTCTTGGTTGAGCCGACCCACTGAGAGGATTGTACGCCGTTGACCGTCGCTCACGCTCTTGGCCCGCCGGGGGTCGGGTCGCGGGGCGGCGCGGGGGTTTGTCCCTTGTCAAGCGCCGGCGCGGCGTTAGACTGAGCGAATCTGTAAGTGTCAATGATCGTCCGTGCCACAGGAGTGTGACGGCGACGGAAGGCGGAGTCCCCGGGGCGAACGGTTTGTCAGACCGGCCCCGGACGACACCACGGGACTCAACAGCGACTACATCGGCGGAAGACTTCGACGCCCACTGCGGCTTTCAGCTACGGTCGGCGTCGTCGAGGAGAGGGATCGGTACGATGGCGACGACGAAGGAACGCAAAGGCGAGATCATCACGACGTTCAAGCGCGCCGACAACGATACCGGCTCGCCCGAAGTGCAAATCGCCTTGCTCACGGATCGGATTAACTACCTGACCGAGCACATGCGTTCGCACAAGAAGGACTTCTCCAGCCGCCGCGGCTTGCTCAAGCTCGTCAGCCAGCGATCCGACCTGCTCAAGTACCTCCGCGAGACGGAACGCGAACGGTACCTGGCGGTCATTCAACGGCTCGGCCTGCGGAAGTAAGCGAGTCCGAGTCACCGCAGTGACGTAACGCCGGTCCGCCGCTTCTCAGATGTGCGGCGGGCCACTCCACCCCCTTCAGGCGTGACCCCGCCCGGTGGTGGCCCGACTCCGCACCTCCCGTCCCACGCCGCACCCCGTCGCACGACCTGCGAAAGGGTTGTCCGTGTCTGTTACTCCTTCGACCATTAAGTACACCCGCCACGAAATCCCCGTCGGGGCCGGCACGCTCGTGCTGGAAACCGGCAAGCTCGCCAAGCAGGCGCACGGGGCCGTCCTGGTCAGTTACGGCGAGACCGCCGTCCTGGTCGCCGCCGTCGAGGGGAACCCCATCCCCGGCCGCGACTTCTTCCCGCTCACCTGCGACTACCGCGAGCGGACCTACGCCGCCGGCAAGTTCCCCGGCGGGTTCATCAAGCGCGAGACCCGGTCCAGCACCAAGGAGACGCTCACCTCGCGGCTCATGGACCGGCCGATCCGCCCGCTGTTCCCCGTCGGCTACATCAACGAAGTCCAGGTCCAGGCCAACGTCTTCTCCGCCGACAAGGAGAACGACCCCGACGTCCTCGCCCTGATCGGCGCGTCGGCTGCCCTGCACGTCTCGCACCTGCCGTTCCTGCACCCCATCGGCGCGGTCCGCGTCGGCCGGGTCAACGGCGAACTGATCGCCCTGCCGACCTCAACCCAGATGGACGAGAGCGACCTCGACCTGATCGTCGCCGCCACCCGCGACGCGGTCTGCATGATCGAAGGCTTCGCCCGCGAACTCCCCGAGGAGATCGTCGCCGAGGCGATCGGCTTCGCCCACAAGGCGATCATCGTCATCATCGACGGCATCGAGGCCTTCCGCACCGCCGCCGGGCTGGGCGCGAAGGTGCTCCCGCCGGTCCCCGCCGTGGACCCGCTCATCGAGACCCTGCACGCCGCCTACGGCGAGGAGTTCCGCAAGCGGTACGTGACCGTCGGCAAGCTGGCCCGGTACGCCGCGCTGAACGAGTTGAAGGACACGATCAAGAAGGCCTACGCGGTCCCCGAGGGCCAGACGGCCAAGGCGACCCCGGAGCAAATCTCCAGCGCGTTCAGCGCCCTCAAAGAGCGCATCTTCCAAGAAATCACGATGACCGGGACCCGCATCGACGGCCGCGCCCTCGACGTGGTCCGCGCCCTGTCCAGCGAAGTCAACCTGCTCCCCCGCACCCACGGCTCGGCGCTGTTCCAGCGGGGCGAGACGCAGGCCCTCGTCGTCATCACCCTCGGCACCAACGGCGACGAGCAAAAGGTGGACGGCCTGCACGACGAGTACTCGAAGAAGTTCATGCTCGACTACAACTTCCCGGCGTTCTCCGTCGGCGAGTGCAAGCCGCTGCGGGCACCCGGCCGCCGGGAAATCGGCCACGGCATGTTGGCCGAACGGTCGCTCAAAGCGGTGCTGCCGCCGCCGGCCAAGTTCCCGTACACGATCCGCCTCGTGTCCGAGATTCTGGAGTCGAACGGGTCGAGTTCGATGGCGTCGGTGTGCGGCGGGACGCTGGCCCTCATGGACGCCGGCGTGCCGATCAAGCAGCCGGTCGCGGGCATCTCGATCGGCCTGGTGACGAAGGGCGACAGCTACGTGCTGCTGACCGACATCCAGGGCGACGAGGACCACTACGGCGACATGGACTTCAAGATCGCCGGGACGCAGAACGGCATCACCGGCATCCAACTCGACATCAAGCTCGAAGGCATCACCGACGACATCCTGCGGGCCGCCCTGGAGCAAGCCCGGGTCGCCCGCCGGGAGATTTTGAAGTCGATGCTCACGACCCTCCGCGCCCCGCGGAAGTCGATCTCCGAGCGCGCCCCGCGGTTGCTGCAGACAAAGATTCCGCCGGACAAGATCGGCCTGCTGATCGGGCCGGGCGGCAAGATGATCCGCGCCATCCAGGAGGAGACGGGCGCGAAGCTCGACGTGAACGACGACGGCACCGTCACCATCGCCCACAGCGAGGCGGCCGGGGCCGAGGAGGCCAAGCGCCGCGTCGAGGCGTTGTGCGCCGAGATCATGGTCGGGAACGTGTACGACGGCAAGGTGTCGAGCATCAAGGAGTTCGGCGCGTTCATCGAGATTTCGCCGGGCCGCGACGGCCTGTGCCACATCTCCGAACTCGACCACGGGTACGTCGGCCGCGTCGACGACGTGGTGGGCGTCGGCGACAAGGTCCAGGTGAAGGTCATCGGCATCGACGACCAGAACCGCGTCAAGCTGAGCCGCAAGGCCCTCATGCCGGTCCCGGCCGAAGGCTCGGCCCCGCAACCGCCGCGCGAAGACCGGCCCCGCGACGACCGGCCCCGCGACGACCGCGGTGGCGACCGGGGCGGGGATCGGGGCGGCCGCGGCGGCCCGCGCCGCGAACGCCGCGACTAGTCCCGCTTGGCCCGCGCCACTTCGGCGGCGCGGGTCGTCAGGCGGTACTTCGCCAGCAGGTTGAAGTGCTCCCACGCCGGCACCGACCGCGGGTTGCGGAACTGCTCGACGTACTCCGCCAAAACCCGGGCGAACGGCTCGCCCGGGTCCTCGCCCAGGCCGTGCGGGGCGGCCAGTTGGAAGGCCCCGCCGCGGTCCTCGAAGTGCAACCCCGGGTGCCGCGCTTGCCACTCGGCGGCGCGGCGGGCCAGGGCAATTTTGAGCGCCGGCTTCCGGCCCGGGTCGTTGGCCGCGACCGTCATTTCCGCCCGCCCGTCCGCCCGCTGCCGCACCCCGACGCACGCCAACCCCCCGCGGGCGATGCCCTCCGAAACGACGCCCACCGGCCCCGGCTCCCAGAGGGTGCCGACGCGGACGTGCGCGCCGCGGACGGTGAACGTCGCGTGGCCGTTGCCGTAGTGCAGGACCGGCCCGCCGGGGCCGTCCGCGACCGGCGTCGGCCAGGCCACCGCGTCGAGCAGTTCGACGTCGTCCGCGGGGTCGATGGCCTGTTGCGGGAAGAGCAGCCAGAAGGCGAGATCGACCAGGGGCACGGCCGCGTCGGCCAGGCACTCGCCGGCCTGGTGCGGGTCGAACCGCCAGGCCGGGGCGGGCGGGCCGTGGGTCGTTTCGAGGGTCAACCCCGGGTCGGCCGGCGACCCGGCGAGCAGGCCGCCGAACACGAGCGGGTCGCGCATCAGGTCGCGCAACAGGACGTTCCACGGGGCGTGCCGGGCCGGCGCGAGTTCTTTGACGAGGACCTCGCGCGCTTCGGCCTCCCGGAGGACGCCGTCGAGGCGGGGCAGGTCGGCCGCGTCGAGCACCCACGGCGGGTCCACGAGGACGTTCAGGTTGTCCGCCACGGCCCCGGCGACGAGGTCGAGCTTGGCCCGGTTCCGGCCGGCGACGACGACCGTGTTGCCCGGCTGTTCCCGGTAGCACCGCCCGGCCGGGGACGGCCCGGTGCGGACGTCGAGGTGCCAGGCCGTCGGCCGGTCGGCCCGTCGGTTGGCCGCGTCGATCGCGCGGAGGTAGTCGAGCAGGTCCGGGCCGAGTTCGGCGTACACGTGGGCGCGGGGGTGAACGCCCGGGGTCGCCGCGTGGAGGAGCCGCGCGGCGTGGGGGTGGCCCGGTTCGACGGTCATCAATCGGACGGGACGCACGACACGCCAGCCTTCGGCACCGGGATTCGGGACAGTCGGGGATTACAGGTGTTCGTAGACCCGGGCCGGCCCGGTTGCCATCCGATTGGGCAAATTGTGCCGGATAATCCGTCAGTAATCTGCTCCAACCCGCCCCCCGGCCGCAACTTTCGCGGCCGGGCAAAGCGCGGGCGGCGGGTGCCGGGCCGGATTTGGCGCGGAAGTCGGTCCTGACAGGACGGCCGGGGCCGCTACAATTGCGACTTCACGAAGTTCCCGGTGTGCATGGAGTCCGACGATGGGTAAGCGCGTCATGAACAGCCGCAAGACGCTGCGGACCAACCGCAAGCGGATCCGCAAGAACCGCAAGCACAAAGCCCGCTCGCTGAAGAAGTTCAAGAAGTAACGCCGCCGGACGAAGCGATCCCGGCGAGCCGGAAGCGTGAGCGCCCGGAGTCTCGAGCGACGAACACCACTCCGGGCG
>JANYHV010000234.1 GCA_025362195.1 Fimbriiglobus sp.
GGCATCGACGAGACCTTCGGTGACCAGCAACCCCTGGCCGTCCGGGTGGTAGACTTCGAGTTCTTTGCGGCCGACGACGTAGAAGACGGGCGAGACGCCGAGGAACGGGTTCTGGCCGACGAGCGCCTCGCCGAGTTCGTGAACCCGGGCCGACGCCTCGGGCCGCGCCGGCGGGTACGCCGACGTGTCGATCGCCTTGTTGGCGACGGTGCCGCGGTGCAGCAAGTCTTCCGGCGAGCAGCCGGCGGCCGCGAGCGCGACGAGACCGGCGAAGAGGGTGCGTTTCATGCCGATGCCGATACCCCGCCCGCGGCCGGCTGTCGAGGCCGAATCACCCCACGAACACGCCGTCTACCAAGACCGCGTCGCCGAACGGGCTGACGACCTGATCGGCCGCCAGGCCGCCGGCCAGCGCTGTCGCCGCCTTGTACACGCCGACTCGGCCCGGCTGCCCCTCGCCGCTGCCGGTGACGAGTCGCGCCGCGCCGTCTGGTGCCGTCCGGACGGCAACCCGCACCCCGCCGCGGCCGCCGGGGTCGCCGGCGAAGATGTTGACCACGGTGGTTTGTTGTCCAGCCATCAACGCCGCCCCGTCGAAGGCCAAGACCCGCGGCCCGCCGCCGGGGCCGCCGCCGAAAACGACTTCGGCCTTGCCGTCGCCGTTGAGGTCGCCCGCCGCCACGAAGACGCCGTTCCGCAGCGTCGGCTCGAAGACGAAGAAGTCGCCGACGAGCTTGGGGGGCAGGAAGATCGCCTGACCGAGGCCTTTTGGCCCTCCACGGCCTGCGAAGTCCCACCGGCTGCGGTCGGCGGTGAGGGGGCCGTCGTACACGGCGACCCGCGGTCCGCCGCCGAAGCCGGCCGCCACGACGAGGTCCGCCGCGCCGTCGCCGTTAACATCGCCCAGGGCCGGCCGTGCGCCGCCACGGAACGCGGCGTCGTCGATCCCGAGGAAGCGGACGAGTTCGCCGGCGTTATTCTTGCCCGCCGCGAGCGCGGCCCCGTCGTAGATGGCCACGACCGGCCCGCCGCCCTGGTCGGGCGTGACGACGACTTCGGCCTTGCCGTCGCCGTTCACATCGGCGGCCGCGACGAACACGCCGCCGGTGAATGTCGTCTCGAACGCGTCGAGGTTGGCGAGGACCGCCCCCGTCTTGCCGTCGGTGACGACGACGTTCGGCCCGCCGCCGGGGCCGGGGCCGGTGATCACGTCCGGCACGCCGTCGCCGTTCACGTCCGCCGTCGCCGTGCGCACGCTGCCGGGGAAGTTGGGGTAAATGTTGAGGGCGGCCGCACGGGCGAACGTGCCGTCGGCGTCGGGGAGGAGCGGCGTGACGCTGCCGTCGGGGGTGCCACCGAGGGAAAGCGTTCCGACGGGGGCGGGGAACAGAGTCGTGGAGCCGATGAAGTGGACGGCCACCTGGTCCGACTGCGACGGCACGCCGGCGAGCAACAGCAGCCCGCCGTCCGACAGGGCGACGGCTCTCGAAGGGGAAAAGTAATCGAACCTGATGCCGTCGTTCGCGGCCGTGCCGAATCCCGGCTCGGGTTGGCCGGTCGTCGTCAGCCGCCCGAGCGTCGTGGACGACGGCAGGCTGAACGTGGAGGTGTACGTCACGAGGAGCGCCCGCCCGTCGGCCACCGGCAGGACATCCGTCGAACCCGACACGTCCACCCGCCCGTTCCCGCCGTAAGTCGTGTCGGGGCTACCGTCGGCGGTGAGTCGCGCGGCGAACGCCTTTTGAGTCTGGGAGGCGTTGCCGACGACCAGCACGCGGCCGTCGGCCAGAACGCGGACGCCCGCCGCCTGGTCGTCCACCCCCGGCGTCGAGAGGGAGACCCGCCCGCCGCTGCCGAAGGACGGGTCGAGTTGCCCCGCGGCATTGAGCCGCACGACGACGGCGTCCGACGACGGACTGGTGAGGTGGAGAAAGGAGTTGATCGTCACACTGGCGTAGGCCCCCCCGGCGACGACGATGCGGCCGTCGGGCAGGACGGCGACGGCGTTCCCGTAGGCTCGGTTCTGGTCGTTCAGCGGGAACGAGACCGTGACCACGCCTCCCGCGCCGAAGCTGGCGTCCAGTTGCCCGGCGTCGGTGAAACGGCCGACGACGATCGACGCCGGGATCAAGCGGGTGAGGCTGACGGCCACAGTCTCCGCACCGGCGACGACGATGCGGCCGTCGGGCTGGAAGGCGAGCGCACTCACGGTGACGGACTGCGCCACCGTCGGCGAGACGGGGATGGTGGCGACACCGTTCGTGCCGAAGCCGGCGTCCAGCCGCCCGTCCGCCGTCACCCGCCCGATCGTCAGTCCGCCCGCCGCGAACGCCGAATTGAAGACGACGCGGCCGAACGGATCGACGGCCAACGCCGTCGGGATGCCGACACTGTTCGGCAGCGTGGCGAATCCTGCCCTCCCGAACGTGGTGTCCAGTTGCCCGGCCGCCGTGTACCGGGCCAGGTAGTTGGCGTTGCCGTTCAACGACTGCGAGCCGGTACTCGCCCCGGACACGACGTAGCGGCCGTCGGGGTAAGCGACCACTGCGGCCGGGATGAACCCCGACGAGCCGGGTGGGGGCGCGAATTGTGCGAAACCGCCCGCGCCGAACGTCGGGTCGAGCGTCCCGGCGGCGGCCGGCGTCCAGCGGGCTTCCAGGGTCTGCAGCGTCAAGCGGGCGGGCGGCGGGTCATGGTGGCTTTCCGTGTTGCGGGTGTCGTGGTGTCATCTTATCGACGATTCGCCGGCCCGGACGAACGAAGAAAACTCCCCATCCGGACGGTAGCGCATTCGGGCGAACTGCTTGACGGGGGTTGACCGCTCGGGTATGACCCAGGTTGTCCAGCTTCTCGGGCCGGGTGGGGTTGCCGTGGGGTCGTCGATCTTTTTCCAGTTCTCGCTGCCCAACTCGGTGAGCTGGTACTACTTCTCGTTCATCCTCACGATCACACTCTTCTTCCAGTTCACCCGCGTGTTCACGGTGCGGAACCTCGACCTCCTCGGGCTGTTCCTGTTCGCCCCCGGGTTCCTGCTGCTGCAGGAATCGAACCAGTGCGCCGCGGCCGACGAGTTCGCGGCGGCGCGGCGGCTGCGGTACGTCGGTTACGGCTGGCTGCTCGGGGCGTCGCTGTACTGGTTCGTTCGCGCGCAACTCGACCTGATGACCTTCCGCCGGCCCCTCGTCGCCCCCAACTTGTCCGTGCCGGGGCTGGTCTGGCTGTCCGGCGTGCTGCTCGTGATCCTCGTCGGGGTCGCCTACAGCCGGTCGTCCGACCCGTGGGAGCCGGTCGGCAAACTGCCGGCGGCAGTGACGGGGGTGCAGGCGAGCGCCACGACTATCGTCACGCAGGCGTCCGTCAGCCAGGGCCAGGACCCCACGGACGTGAAGTTCTACGTCGAGCGGACGCTGGCCGTGGCCTGCCACGCGGCCGTGGTGCTGGGGCTGTTCTTCGTCGGCTGGAAGGTGTTCTGCGACCTGCCGACCGGGGTCGCCGGCGCGATGTTGTACCTGCTGCTGCCGTACACCGCGTACCACATCGGCCAGATCCACCACGTCTGGCCGGCGGCGTTGCTGCTGTGGGCGGTCTTCTGGTACCGCCGGCCGACGGTCGCCGGGGTGCTCCTCGGCCTGGCCGCGGGCACGGCGTTCTTCCCGCTGCTGCTGCTGCCACTCTGGGTTCACTTTTACCGGCCGCAAGGGACGACGCGCTTCCTGGCCGGGTTCGGGCTGACGTGGCTGCTCGGGCTGGCCGGCACGTTGGCCGTGCTGTCGTCGGCCGGGCACTTCTCGGACGGCATGTGGCAGACCCTGCACCTGGCCGACTGGTACCCGTGGAAGACGCCCACGGCCGAGAGCGTCTGGACCGGGGCGCACTGGGCGTACCGCATCCCGGTGTTCGTCGTGTACGTCGGCTACGTCGTCACCCTCGTCGCCTGGCCGCCGGTCCGCAACCTCGGCCAGTTGATCGCGTCCAGTGCGGGCGTGTTGATCGGCATCCAGTTCTGGTTCGCCGACCGCGGCGGCGTTTACGTGCTGTGGTACTTGCCGCTGCTGGTGCTGATGGTCCTGCGGCCGAACCTCGCCGAGTTGAAGCCGGTCAACCCCGGCCCGCTGCCGACCCTGGTCCGCCGGCTGTTGCGCCAGGCCGACGCGGTCGAACACAAGTCCCCGGTCGCGTAATTTCAAAGGGTGCCGGTATGCGTCGAGTCGGAGCCATCGTCGGGGCCGTGTTGGTCGCCGTGCTGATCGTCGGCGTGCCGCTGGCGTACCGGTCGTACACGAGCACGAAGTACCGCAACTTCCGCGTCGTCCGGCCGGACGTTCTGTACCGCAGCGGGCAGATGTCCGGGTCCGGGTTGGCGAGTACCGTCGAGCAGTACGGCATCAAGACGGTCGTGTCGCTGCGGGACATCCGCGACGACGGCAAGCCGGCCCCGGACAAGGACGAAGTCGCGTACTGCGCGGCCCACGGCATCCGCCACGTCGTCCTGAGTCCGGCGAATTGGGCGAGCGTCAACGGCCAGCCGGCCCCGGTCGAGCCGAACGTCGCGGCGTTCTTGAAGATTCTCGACGACCCGGCGTCGAAGCCGGTGCTGGTCCACTGCTTCGCCGGCATCCACCGGACGGGCGGGTACGTGTCGCTGTTCCGCATGGAGTACGACGGCTGGCCGGCCGAGGACGCGATCCGCGAAATGAAGAGCATGGGCACGGTACGGACGACGTTCGACGAAGAGATCCCGGACTACCTGCGGGCCTAC
>JANYHV010000241.1 GCA_025362195.1 Fimbriiglobus sp.
AGTGGCCGCAACTGAAGATGAAGTTGTCGTGCCCGACGCGGACCCGGTAGCGTTCGGTCATAGCGGGAGCCACTCGTCGGTGTGCCAGCGGAAGGGGTCAGTCGGCTTCAGGATACCCTCGCGCAGGGCGACGAACAGGCAGGCCGTGACGAGGTCGGCCGTCGTGCCGGGGTTCAGCCGGTGGCCGTCGGAGCGCAGATAGGCGTCGAGTTCGCGCCCGGCGGTACGGCCCTCGGGCGTGCGCATGTCGTCGGGGTGATGGACAATCTCCCCCGCGCGGTGTCGCACTCGGCCCGCGACCCGTTCGCCGCACTTCCGGGCGATGAGGGAATCGCTATGGGTCGCCAACCACGCGAGTTGGCACTCGATCACGGCCGCTTCGACGCACCCGTGAAACCAGAAACTCTCGTGCAAGGTCGGTACTCCCAGGGCCAAAACGTCGAGAAAACCGTGGGCGTATTGCCGGGCGACCAAATCACGGTCCTGAGCCAGCGACATCGCCTCGTGGAGCGTGACCGTCGGTTCGTCGCGCACGTCTTGCTCCGCGGCGTCGTTCAGCCCGCCGGGGTTGGCCAGCCGAATCGCCGCGTAAACCTCGCGCGCGTCCTCGACCGTTGTCCGCAACGCCTTGATGCCCTCGCGCAATGGCACGTCGCGCGGCACGGCGGCCAGCGGGGCGAGGAGCAGGATGATGCCGAGGTTGGTGTTCTGGCCGACGGCGGCTTGCGTCGCCTTGACCGCGCGGCGGATGGTCACGCCGACGGGTTGCGTCGCGGCGTCGGCGAAGACGGGGGCAATCGCTTCGGCACTGCGGCGGAAATCTTCGACGGTCGTGTCGGCGAAGCGCGCCCCGGGGTGGACGTTGCCGACCTTGCGCGACTCGGCCTCCCACAAGCAGGCCAAGCGAACGCATTCACTAAGCGGCGTCATCGGGCGACTCCTGCGGCATGCCCAATGATCGCGCGAGCCACGCCGATGTTGCACGCCGTCGCCAGCGCTTGCCAGCCGGGGACGCCGTTGACTTCGAGCACCGTCCAGCCGCCGCCGGGCAGCGGCAACAGATCGACGCCGGCCACGACCGCCGACACCGCGTCCGCCGCCGCGAGTGCAAGTTCCGTGGCCGCGGCGTCGAGTGTCATCGGGGTGACAGTCGCTCCGCGGGAAGCGTTCGTCCGCCAGTCGTCGGCAGACGCACGGCGCATCGAGGCGAGGACGCGGCCGCCTAGCACGAAGGCGCGCACGTCCCAGCCGGGGTGCTTGATGAACTCTTGCAGGTAGATCACGCCGCCGGTCTGCTCGATGGCGCGACAAGTCCGCCAGGCGACTTCGACATCGGTGACGCGGACCATGCCGCGGCCCTCCGCCCCGAACAGCGGCTTGACAACGACATCCCCGCCGAGCGTGGCGAAGGCGTCGAGGGCCGCGTCGGAGCGCTGGCAGACGACCGTGCGCGGCGTCGGCAGGCCGGCGCGTCGCAGCGTCGCCGACGTGAGGTACTTATCGACGCAGATTTCGACGGCCCGCGGCGGGTTGATGACCGCCATCCCGCCGGCGTGCAGGACGTGCAGTTGGTCCATGCGGAAGACGACTTGCTCCAGCGACCCGGCCGGCATCGTCCGCACGATCACCGCGTCGAAGCGGTCCCACGAAAAGTCGGCGACATTCACACTGCCGGAAGTCGCGCGGAAGTCCAGCGCCTCGGCCTCGTGGCCCTCGGCGTTCGCGGCGCGGAGCAAGTCCTGGACGTGCCAGCCGGTGCCGCCGGAGAGGATGGCGAAGCGCATCGTCACGCCCCGGAGAAGGACTTCGTGAGCAGCTTCGGCTCGACGCGGCCGAAGGTGCGGCAGCGGCCGGTGCGGGCGTTGGCGAAGGTCACCTCGGCGGGGCTGAACAGCAACGGGTCGATCTTGTAGAAGTCGCCGTACTTCTTGAACAGTTCCTCGAACAGCTCGCCGTGGTCGGCCGACGCGCTCGACGGGACCTTCGGGCCGACGGCGTCGATGACCTCGTCGTCGCAATCGACGGTCAGCGTGACGCGGCCGCCGTACAGGATCGCGTCGTTGGTGCGGCCGATGGCGGCGAGTTCGTTCGGCGTCGTCGGCGGCAACGGGGCCGTGCCGTAGCCACTGAGGATTTGCGTCACGTCGAACTTCAGTTCGTGCAGCTTGTGCAGGGCCGTCTCGACGGAGCGGGCCACGACCTGGACCCCGCCCGCCAGGCTCGACGCCGGGGCGACGAGGAGGTGGAAGCGCCCGACGCCCGGGGCCTTCGCGCGAAGCATCTCGAGGACGTCGGCCGGGGGAAGTTTCTTCGACTCCAGCACGCCGACGGCGACCGGCGCGGTCTCGCGGCCTGGGATGTCGTCGAAGATCGCTTCGCCGCCGATGAGCGCCCGCATCGGCCCCGACCCCATGCCGAAGAACTTGCCGAGGGTCACCTGCCGCCCGGCGTACTGGGCCGCGAGGCAGGCCCGCACCGGGTCGTCGGTCGTGACCTGCACCGCCGGCCCCGGACACTCCGCGATCGTCGAGGGCACGAGCGTCACCGTGCCGAGGTCGCCCAGGCAGACCCGCGCCAGCAGCAGCCCCGCCGCCAGCCCGCCGCGGACTTCGACGCCGCAATCGAGCACATCGACCACGCCGGGGTGCCGCCGGATTCGCAGTGCGTCCGCGTCGTCGAGTATCGCCAGGACGAGCCGTTCGGCCCGCTCG
>JANYHV010000287.1 GCA_025362195.1 Fimbriiglobus sp.
ACCGTCGCCGGGGAAAGTTTCCCGGGAATCCGCGACTCAGTTCGCCGGCGGCGCGCCAACCTGGGGGGTGGCGGCGAACTGACCCGGGGCACCGATGGACGACCCGGCCTTACTCCTGGACGCCGAGCGGGCGGTCGCGGCCGGCCTGCGGGCCGGGCACGCGGACGCCTGGGCGCGCCTGCACGACGCCTACGCCGACCGCGTCTGGCGGACCGTCGCCCGCCTGCTCGGCGGGTGCGAGGGGGCCGTCGCGGACGTGGTCCAGGAGACCTTCCTGGCGGCCGCGAAGTCGGCCCGGGGGTTCGACCCGGCCCGCGGGCCGCTGTGGGCGTGGCTGTGGGGCATCGCCCGCACGCAGACGCTCTTGCACCTGCGGAAGACCGCCCGCCACGCCCGCGAGAAGCGGCCGTACCCGCGCGGCTGGGACGACCCGGCCGGCGACCCGCTCGACGAAGTCCTACTCCGCGAGAGCGCCGACCTCGTCCGGTTGACGCTGCTCGAACTGCCCGAGGAGTACGGCCGCGTGCTGACGGCGAAGTACCTGCTCGACGCCCCGATCGAAGAGATCGCGCGGGCCGAACGCCTGACCGTCGTCGCCGCGCGGTCGAAGGTGGCGCGGGCGCGCGAGGCGTTCCGCACGAGTTTCCGCCGGCACGAACCCCGGGAGGCCCCGCATGACCCCCGACGCTGACCCCGACCGCGTGGCCGACCTGCTGGCCCGCGCCCTGCCCCCCGGCCCCGCCCCCGACGCCGCCCGCCTCGCCGCCGGCCGCGCCGCGAGCGCCGCCGCGTTCGCCGAAGTCCCTCCGACCTCCCCCCGAAGGACCCGACCGATGACGCACCTCCTCCGCCTCGCCGCCGGCCTGATCGCCGCGAGTGTCGCCATCGCGCTCGTCAACCCGCCGCCGCCGGCCGACCCAGTCCGCCGGGCGCTCGACGAAGTGGCGTCCGGCGACCGGCACTTCCGCCTCGCCGAGGAGGCGCGCACGCGCGACCTGTTCAGCCGCGCCGACGCTCTGCGCTTCGAGGAGACGCCGGACCGGTACACTCTCGTGCAAGGCGACGCGGCCTACGCCGTGGACGAGGCGGCCAACCGGTACACCCCGCTCGCCGCCGCCGCCCGGGACCGCCTGCGCGAGTCCGGGTGGGACGTGCGGGCGTCCGCCGTCGTCGGCGCGGCCCCGCGGCCGGGCGGCACGACGTACACCCTCGACCCGCCGGCCGAAGTGGACCTCGACGCGGCCGGGAAGTTCGTCGCACTCCGCCGCTACGCCGCCGGCCGGCTCGTCGCCACGCTCACGCTGGTCGGCAAAGCCCCGCCGATGCCGGATGACAAGTTCGCCCTCAAGAACACGCTCTCCGAGGACGGCCGGGTCGGCAAGGTGACCGACGTGCAGGGCCTGGCCAGCCTCAAACCGGTCGGGGCGACTCGCTTCACGCCGCTGCGGCCGAACACCCTCGTCCTGCCCGGCGACTACCTGCAAGTGGACGCCCGCGGGGCCAACGCCGCGACCGTCCGGCTGCTGCCCGAGGCGACGCTCGTCGTCGGCCCGGGCAGCGTCGTCGAGGTGCTCAAGCCGACGAAACTCCGCCTGGTGCAGGGCGAAATCGAGGTGACGCCGACCAAGGGCACGCCGGTCGAACTGCTCGGCCCCGGTGACACCGCGCTGACACTGAACGAGCGCGGCTTCTACCGGCTGACCGGCGACAAGCTCGCCCGCGTGCCGGCCGACCCCGTCTGGCTGAAGAGCTTGAAGGGCGCGTCCGTCGCCGAATCGCTCGGCTCGCTCGTCGCCCAGGTGGACGGCCGGGCCGTGTCGCTGTCCGTCGGCGTCCACAAGGTTTCGGTCGAGGTCCGCGACCAGATCGCCCGCACGACGATCGAGGAGACCTTCGTCAACCACACGAATTCCCAGCTCGAAGGGGTGTTCCACTTCCCCCTGCCGCAGGACGCCTCGATCGCCGGGTTCGCCATGTGGATCGGCAACGAGAAGGTCGAGGCGGACGTGGTCGAGAAGCAGCGGGCGCGGGAAATCTTCGAGACGATCCTGCGCGAGAAGCGCGACCCGGGCCTCCTCGAATGGGCCGGCGGCAACCTGTTCAAGGCCCGCGTCTTCCCGATCTTCGCGCACTCCGAGAAGCGCGTCTCGATCACGTACACGCAGGTCCTCCCGGCCGTCGGCAACGCCGTCCGGTACTCCTACGCGCTGCAGAGCGAGATGCTCCGCGTCAACCCGTTGAAGGAACTGTCGGTCACCTTCACCGTGAACTCGGCGCTGCCGCTGAAGGCCGTGACCAGCCCGACGCACCCGTGCCGCAGTACCTTCGCCGGCACGTCGGCGAGGCTCGAATTCGTCGCCCAGAACTACACGCCGACGAAGGACTTCGAGGCGGTCA
>JANYHV010000348.1 GCA_025362195.1 Fimbriiglobus sp.
GGCCCGGCGTTCGGGTCGGCCGCCCACCGCGGCACGAACCCCCAGCGCATCCGGACCAGCCCGCGGCCGGCCCCGTGCGGCTTGTTCCCGACGACGGCGACCAGGTGCGACGGGGCGACGTTGTACTGCGGCCCGAGGTCGTCCGGCAGGGTCGCCAGGCCGAACTCGCCGATCAGTTCTTCGGCCCCGGTGAGGAACAAGTAGCGGCCGCACATCGGCATCAACTCGCGGGGGAGGGGGGCGTCGCCGTCTCCGAGATTAACACCGCCAGGGCCATTTTCAAGGACGGGAACGCGAGTTCGTCCGGGTCGATGTCGGCCGGGGTGCGCCACTCCAACCCGGCGACCGCGTCCAGGGGCAACGCCGTCTCGGGCCGCACGGCGGGGGCGGCGAAGATCAGATCGACGACCGGGTACGTGACCCCGGCGTAGGGGTACTGGTTGGTCCACGAGCCGAGGTAGCGGAGCGGCCCCGCGGCCAGGCCGACCTCCTCGAAGATCTCCCGCCGCAAGCCGTCTTCGGCGGTTTCGCCCGCGTCGATGAAGCCGCCCGGCACGGCCAGCTTGCCCGCGGCCGGGTCTTTCGCCCGGCGAATGAGCAACGCCCGGCCGGCGGCGTCGAACAGGTAGGCGGCGGCGGCGACGGTCGGGTTGAAGTAGTACCGGAAGCCGCACGCCGGGCAGGTCAGCGGCGACCCCGGGGTGATGCCGGCCGCGCACCGCGGGCAGAATCGGAACAGGCTCTGCGGCGACATCGGGCGGCCCGCGGTTTGGTGGGATCGAATCGGGGGCGGTTGCGGGTATAGTAGAGAAGCCCGCCCGACTGTTGCCACCCCTCTCCCGCCAGAGTCCTGCCCCATGCGGTGGTTCCTCCTCCGATCCGCCCCCGTCGTCGGCCTCCTCGCCTGGCTGCTGACGACGGCATCCCCGGTCCCGCAGGCCCGCGCCGAGGGCGACCCGAACGCGGTCAACTTCGAGAAGGACGTGCTGCCGTTCTTGGCGAAGAACTGCGCGTCCTGCCACGACGCCCGCAAGAAGAAGGCCGACTACCGGCTCGACGTCCGCAAGCTGGCGTTCGCCGGGGGCGAGTCGAAGCACGCCGCGATCGTGCCCGGCAAGCCCGACGAGAGCGAACTGTACAAGCGGCTCGTCGGCGACGACGAGGACGCGCAGATGCCGCCGGGCGGCGTGAAAGTCCCCGCGGCCCAGGCGGCCAAGATCCGGGCGTGGATTCTCGACGGGGCGAAGTGGCCGGACGCGCTCGCCAACGAACAGGCCGGCCCGAAGCACTGGGCGTTCGTCGCCCCGACCCGCCCGGCCGTGCCCGCCGGGGCGGCGCACCCGATCGACGCCTTCGTGCTGGCCCGCTTGAAGCCGGAGGGCTTGACGCCGTCGCCGGCCGCCGACGCGACCACGCTGATGCGCCGCCTGCACCTCGACCTGACCGGCCTGCCGCCGACGCCCGCCGAAGTCGATACCTTCGTCGCCGACGCGTCGCCCGACGCCAGCGCTAAGCTCGTCGAGCGGCTGCTGGCGAGTCCGCACTACGGCGAGCGTTGGGGCCGGCTCTGGCTCGACGCGGCCCGCTACGCGGACTCCGACGGCTACGAGAAGGACAAGCCGCGGTTCGTCTCGTTCTACCGCGACTACGTCATCGACGCCTTCAACCGCGACCTGCCGTACGACCGGTTCGTCGTCGAGCAGATCGCCGGCGACCTGTTGCCGAACCCGACGCAGGACCAGCGGACGGCGACCGGCTTTTTGCGCAACTCGATGATCAACGAAGAGGGCGGCATCGACCCCGAGCAGTTCCGCATGGAGGCGATGTTCGACCGCATGGACGCCGTCGGCAAGAGCGTCCTGGGCCTGACGGTCGCCTGCGCGCAGTGCCACACGCACAAGTACGACCCCATCACGCACGCCGACTACTACCGGCTGTTCGCCTTCCTGAACTCGGCCCACGAGGCGACCGCGACCGTCTACACGCCGGCCCACCAGATGCGCCGCGCGGAGCTGTTGCGCAAGGTCGCCGCGATCGAGGCCGACTTGAAGCACAAGACGCCCGACTGGGCGGCGAAGATGGCGGCGTGGGAAAAGTCGTTGCCGCCGCAACCGGCGTGGGCGATCGTCCGGCCCGACCTGGACACCAGCGGCGGCCAGAAGCACACCGTCCAGCCCGACGGCTCGGTCCTCGCCGAAGGGTACGCGCCGACCAAGTTCAGCGAGAGCTTCCCGGTCAAGCTGCCGGCCGGAGAACCGATCACGGCCGTGCGGCTCGAACTGCTCACCGACCCGACGCTCCCGCACGGCGGGCCGGGCCGGTCGATCACCGGCATGTTCGGGCTGACCGAGATCAAGGTTCTGGTCAACGGCGTCGAAGTCAAAATCGCATCGGCCGCCGGCGACGCCGACGCCCCGGAGCAGGAGTTGGCGAAAATCTACGACGACAAGTCGAAGAAGAAGCGGACCCTCGGCCCGGTCGCGTTCGCCATCGACGGCAAGGACGAGACGGCCTGGAGCGTCGATGTCGGCCCCGGCCGGCGGAACGTCCCCCGCACCGCCGTGTTCGCCTTCGACAAGCCGATCGAGCGCCTCAAAGAGACGGCAATCGCCTTCAAACTCGTCCAGAACCACGGCGGGTGGAACAGCGACGACAACCAGAACAACAACCTCGGCCGCTTCCGCTTCAGCGTCACGACGGCGGCGAATCCGAAGGTTGCGACGGCGGCGACCTTCGCCAACTTCCGGCTCGCGGTGCCCGAGTGGAAGGAGGCCAACTTCGACATCGAGAGCCTGTTCAAAGACCACCCCGAGGGCGACTCGCAACTGGTCCTCGCCGAGATGCCGGCCGGCCGCGGCACGCACATTTTGAAGCGCGGCGACTTCCTCAAGCCCGGCGACCCCGTCGCCCCCGGCACCCCCGCCTTCCTCCACCCGATGCCGGCCGGGGCGAGTGTCAACCGGTTGTCACTGGCGAAGTGGCTCGTGGACGACAAGTCCCCGACGACGGCGCGGGCGTTCGTCAACCGCGTCTGGCAGACGTACTTCGGCCAAGGGCTGGTCGCGTCCCCGGACGACCTCGGCACCCAGGGCGACCGGCCGACGCACCCCGAACTCCTCGACTGGCTGGCCGTCGAGTTCATGCACCCGAGCGCCCCCGGCGTCGCCCCGTGGAGCGTCAAGCACCTGCACCGGCTGATCGCGTCCAGTGCCACCTACCGGCAGTCGTCGAAGGTGACGCCGGACCTCGCGGCGAAAGACCCGGCGAACCGCCTGCTCGCCCGCGGGCCGCGCTTCCGCGTCGAGGGCGAACTGGTCCGCGACATCGCCCTGGCCGCGTCCGGCTTGCTGAACCGCACCGTCGGCGGGCCGAGCGTCTACCCGCCGATCCCGATGTTCCTGATGCAGCCGCCGGCGAGCTACGGCCCGAAGACGTGGCCCGAATCGGCGGGCGCGGACCGCTACCGCCGGTCGGTCTACGTCTTCCGCTTCCGCAGCGTGCCGTACCCCGCGCTGCAAGCCTTCGACACGCCCAACGGCGACGTGGCGTGCGTCAAGCGGTCGCGGTCGAACACACCGCTGCAAGCCCTCGTCGGCCTGAACGAGCCGATGTTCCTCGACGCCGCCCGCGGCCTGGCCGCCCGCGCCCTCCACGACGGCGGGGCGGACGACGACGACGCCGGCCGCCTGACGCACGCCTTCCGCCTCTGCGTCAGCCGCGCGCCGGCCGCCGCCGAGTTGACGGTGCTGACGGCGACGTTGAACAAGCAGCGCGACCGCTTCGCCGCCGAGGCGTCGAAGCCGATCCTGCTGGCCGGCGACCTCAAGAGCTACCCCGACGGCACGACGCCGGCCGAAGCCGCGGCGTGGGTGAGCGTCGCCCGCGTGCTGCTGAACCTCGACGAGACGTTGACGAAGGATTAGTTTCGACCCACTCCCGGAGACGACCCATGCGACTACTACTGACCGCCGGTTTACTCACCGTCCTCGCCGGCCCCACGCGTGCCGACGACGCGGCCGTGCCGCTGTTCAACGGCAAGGACTTGACCGGCTGGGTCAACGTCAACTGCGGGCCGAAGACGTTCACCGTCCAGGACGACTGCATCGTCACCGACGGCCGGCCGACGGGGTTCCTGCGGACCGCCAAGCAGTACGAGAACTTCGTGCTCGAAATGGACTGGATGCACACCAACACGAAGGAGGTCGGCAACTCCGGGCTGTTCGTCTGGGGCGACCCGCTCCCGGCCGTCGGCACCGGGTACACGCGCGGCATCGAGGTCCAAGTCCTCGTCAACTTCGAGGTCGATTGGGCGACCAGCCACGGCGACCTGTTCAGCATCTGGGGGGCCAAGTGCAAGCCCGACCGGCCGCACCCCAAGGGCTACGAGCGGTGCCTGCCGAGCGAGCGCCGGTGCAAGGGCGGCGGCGAGTGGAACCACTACAAGGTCATCGCCCAGGACGGCAGCATCAAGCTGCACGTCAACGGCAAGGAAGTCTCCGGCGTGACCGAGTGCAACCCGCGCAAGGGGTACCTCGCGCTCGAAAGCGAAGGGGCCGAGTGCCGCTTCAAAAACGTGACCATCGTCGAGAAGCCGAGCACGATGCCGACCGCGGCGCAGACCGCCGTCGTCGCCGGCGGGCACACGTCGCTGTACACCGGCCGCGACTTCACCGGCTGGACCCCCGGCGACGCCAAGGACTGGACGGCCGGCGAGGTCGTCACGTGTACCGGCACGACCCCACTGACCAGCAACGCGGACTACGGCAAGGGCCAACTCGTCTTCGACTTCAAGACGCCGGGCACGGAAGTCGCCCTGACGTTGGCCACCGGCAAGCTCGTGCTCCCGGCCAAGCCGAACACCTGGACGCGGGCGACCCTGAACGTCGGCACCACCATCGCCGGCACCGTAGGCGGCGAACCGTTCAGCATGAAGCAACGCCTGCTCCCGACGCCCGGCCCGATCGCCTTCGCCGGCAGCCCGAAGCTCGAACTGCGCAACCTCTTCTTCCAGGAGGCGAAATGAGTACGCAACCATCGACCGAACCACTGACGGACAACCCGAACGGGGTTGCCCCCGCGCGAGTCGTCGATGAAAGCGACCTGACGCCGGAGTTGATCGAACGAGTTGGCAAGTTGTCGCAAGCCGGACTGATCAAACTGTCCGAGTTGATCGATAGCACCTTGGACGACGGCGAGTTGATCGACACCAGCGCGCTCCCCCAGCCGTCGCGGGAGGAGATTCAACGCCGGCTGAACTCGATTGTTGACGGCACCGCTGTGTCCTACACCGTCCAGGAAACGATGGTACACCTGCGCAGTCGCACTTGGCGGGAAGGCCAATCGTGAAAGTCACCGTCACGGTTGGGGCGAGGACGGACATGGAAGTACTGGTCGATTTCTACGACGCCAGGCCCGAACGTCGTGGCGACGAGATGCTCGACGAGTTTGACCGATCCGTCGCCGCCATTGGCGACCGGCCGCGGATTCACCCACCCGTTGACGACGGCTTTCCGGGGCTTGAGATTCGCGAGTGTTACGTCTCCCGGTTCCACCAGCGCATTCTGTTCGTGATTCACAACGACGAGGCGTTCGTTTTTACTGTCGTCCACTCCGACCGTCGGCCCGGCGCGTGGCACCGCCGGCTCGACACTTTCCAGTAACCCAAGGTTTCTCCCATGCACGGTACGGCTCTCGCGCGGCGGTGGTTTCTCAAGGAGTGCGGCGTCGGCCTCGGGGCGGCGGCACTGACCGCGCTCGCCGCCGACGACGCGAAGGCGTCGGCCGACCCGCTCGCCGTCAAGGCCCCGCACTTCGCGGCCAAGGCGAAGCGCGTCGTCTACCTGTTCATGGCCGGGGCACCGTCGCACCTCGACCTGTTCGACTACAAGCCCGAACTCGTCAAGATGAACGGCCAACTGCCGCCGGCGAAGTTGCTCGAAGGGTACCGGGCGGCGTTCATCAACCCGAACTCGAAGTGCCTCGGGCCGATCTTCAAGTTCGCCAAGCACGGCCAGAGCGGGGCGGAACTCTCGGAACTCCTGCCGTACACGGCGAAGATGGCGGACGAGTTGTGCATCGTCAAGTCGATGGCGACCGACGCCTTCAACCACGCCCCGGCCCAGGTGCTGATGAACACCGGGAACATGCAGTTCGGCCGGCCGAGCTTCGGGTCGTGGGCGCTGTACGGCCTGGGCAGCGAGTCGAAGAACCTGCCGGGGTTCGTCGTCTTCTCGACCGGCAGTAAAGGCCCGTCGGGCGGCAACTCGTGCTGGGGGAGCGGCTTCTTGCCCACGGTTTACAGCGGCGTGCAGTTCCGCGGCGGGGCGGAACCGGTGCTGTACCTGGCCAACCCCGAGGGCGTGTCCCCGGGCCTCCAGGACGACACCTTGCAGTCCGTCAACGCGCTCAACGCGCTCCGCCTGACCGAGGTCGGCGACCCCGAGATCGCCACGCGGATCAGCGCCTACGAGATGGCCTACCGGATGCAAACGGCCGCGCCGGAGGTCATGGACATCGCCAAGGAGTCGAAGGATACGCTGGCGATGTACGGCGCGGAGCCGGGCAAGGCGTCATTCGCCAACTCGTGTTTACTCGCCCGGCGGATGCTCGAAAAGGGCGTGCGGTTCGTGCAGATTTACCACGAGGCGTGGGACCAGCACGGCGACCTGAAGAACGGCCTGACGAAGAACTGCAAGAACACCGACCAGGCGAGTTGGGCGCTCGTCACCGACTTGAAGCGGCGCGGCCTGCTCGACGACACGCTCGTCATCTGGGGCGGCGAGTTCGGCCGGACGCCGATGATGCAGGGCGGGACCGACGGCCGGGACCACCACCCGAACGCGTTCACCATGTGGATGGCCGGCGGCGGCGTGAAGAAGGGCTTCACGCTCGGCCGGACCGACGACCTCGGGTTCAACGCCGTCGAGGACCGCGTCCACGTCCACGACCTGCACGCGACGCTGCTGCACCTGATGGGCTTCGACCACGAGAAGCTGACCTTCCGGTCGCAGGGCCTCGACATGCGGCTGACCGGCGTCCACGGCAAGCTCGTCAAGAAGATGCTGGCGTAGAGAGGAATTCGAGTGTTCGTAGCGCCTCGTTGATCCCGTCGAACGCCACGGGCTTGGGCATGGTTTCCGGCTCCGCCGCAGGCGACTCGTGTTAGCCCGACGCGCTAGCGAGGGTCGAGCGGTCGAGGGCAAGGTGGCTGTCGATGACCGCACGGCCGACGACTCCCGACATCGTCAACGACCCATCGACCCTCGCTAGCGCGTCGGGCTAACACGAGTCGCCTGCGGCGGAGCCACACACTCGCTCAGCCCGACTCCCAGAACGGCAAGATGGCGGAGGCGAACTCGCAGGACGCCGCCGACTTGGCGGCGAACCGGATGTCCGCCAAGGCGTTCGAGATCTGGGTGGGCGAAGTGTTCCGGCGGCACGACGGCGGCGAGTGCCGGAACGACATCCTGCCCCGCAAATCTCCCGCGACATAAACTTGAAGCCCGCTCTAACCCGCCGCCTACTCGACGCGCATCAGCAGGACGCGCTCGAGGAGCCAGGCGAGGAGTTGCAGGGTCGCGTCGTTGCGGTCGCGGCCGGGGTCGAACTCGCTCACGCTGAGGCCGCAAAACTTCGGCGTGTTCAACGCGTGCAGGAGCGCGAGCAGTTGGTGCGGGGTCAGCCCGAACGGCTGCGGCTGCTGCACGGCCGGGGCGAACGCCGGGTCGAGCGCGTCCACGTCGATGTCCAGCCAGACCCGCTTCGCCTTCTTCGCCATCGCCCGGACCGTGTCGAGCACCCCGGCGAAGTCGGTCGCGCAGTCGTCGGCCCCGTGGATCCGGTCGAGGTACGCTTCCGTCGCCTCGCCCGGGAGGAACAGGTCGCGGTGGCCGAGGTGCAGGATTTGCGGCCGCTCGTCTTGCAGGTGCATCAGGAAGTTGCCGTGGGACAACTCGGTGCTCGTGTCGGTCAGGTCGTAGCAGTCCAGGTGGGCGTCGAGTTGGATGACGAGGTCGGCGGGCGTCAGGGACTCGAACACCGGCAGGACGCCGAGGTGGTTGCCGGCCAGCCAGACGGTGAACTCGCCGCCACTGCACGCCGCGACCGCCTCGCGGCCGGTGTCGCGCCAGTTGGCCACGTCGGTCGGCGTCTCGAACGCGAGTTCTTCGACGGTGAGCAGGTCGGTGTACGCGGCCACGCGGGTCGGCTCCTCCTCGGCGGCCGCGTCGTCCACCGCCTCGCGCAACACGTCGGCCAGGAGCAGCGCCCCGGCCCCGGTGCCGCCGCTGCCGAAGGCGTCGAACGGGAAGGCGACGGCGTGGATCATCGGGTCACTCGCGGGGGGGGAAGGATTACCCCTATCATTATGGGAGTTCCGGGCCGGGCGGCGGGCGAAGGGCGATTTCGATGATGCGGCGGGTCGGCACCGTTTACCTCGCGTTCGACGCCGTCGTCACCGCGGACGTGACCCTCGGCGACGCCGTGAGCCTGTGGCCGGGGGCCGTCGTCCGCGGGGACGTCGCGCCGGTCACCATTGGCGCGGGGTCGAACGTCCAGGACGGGGCGGTCGTCCACTGCGACTTCGGCGTGCCCAACGTGATCGGCGACAACGTCGTCGTCGGCCACGCGGCGGTCCTGCACGGGGCGCGGGTCGGCTCGGGCACGCTCGTCGGCATCGGGGCGAGGCTGCTGACCGGGTCGGTGATCGGCGAGGAGTGCCTGATCGGGGCCGGGGCCGTCGTCCCGCCGCACGCCGTGATCCCGCCGCGGTCGGTCGTGATGGGCGTGCCGGGCCGGGTCGTCCGGGCCGTGACGGACGCCGAAGTCGCCAACACGGCCGCGATCGCCGCCCGGTACCGCGGGCTGGCCGCCCGGTACGCGGCCGGCGAGATTTCGTTCCCCTACGGTGAACCGACATGATCGCGCGCGAGGACTCGACGATCGTCGTCAACGCCGACCTGGAGCGCGACGTGCCGGCCGACCCGGTCGCCGACCGGCGGGCCGACGTGGAGGCGAAGCTGGCCTCCGTCGGGGCGGTCTTGCCCGACCTCGGGTGCGAGGCGGTCGTCCTGTTCATGCCCGCGCACGTGTCCTGGCTGTGCGGCGGGTTCAACCTCCGCGGCCTGTTCGCCGACACCGAGCGGCCGGGCATTTACACGAACGGCAAGCAGCGGTGGCTGATGTGCAGCAACCTCGACACGCAGCGGCTGTTCGACGAAGAACTCGACCGCCTCGGGTTCCAGCTCAAGGAGTGGCACTGGTCCACCGGGCGGGCGGCCCTGCTCGGCGAGTTGACGGCCGGGAAGAAGATCGCCACCGACCGGCCGTTCCCGAACATGCCCCTGGTGAACGAGAAGCTGCGGACCGTCATCCGCCCGCTGAGCGCGTTCGACCGCGTCGGGTACCTCGACCTCGGCCGGCACGTCGCGCACGCCGTGGAGGCGACGGCCCGCGCCGCCGACCCCGGGGAGACCGAGCGGGAGATCGCCGGGCACCTCGCCCACCGGTTGTTGCGGCACGGCGTCGAGCCGGCGGCCGTGTCGGTCGCCGTCCTCGCCGGGGCCGGCCGGTACCCGCGGCCCGGGTTCACCGCCGCCGCCCTCGACGGCGTCTGCCGGCTGCAAGTGACCGGCACGCGGGACGGCCTGTACGCCACGGCCGCGCGGACGGTCAGCTTCGGCCCGCCGACCCCCGAGGCCCGCCGCGAGCACGACGACGCCTGCCGGCTGAGCGCCGTCTACCGCTCCCTCCTGGTGCCCGACGGGTCGTTCGCGGCGGTCGGCGCGCGCGGCCAACAGGTCACGTACAAGACGCCGTACGAGTTCGACGGGCGGCAGGCGCAACTCGGGTACGGGACCGGCCGGGTCGCCGCGGAGGAGTTGCGCCGGCTCGGCCAGGACGAGCCGTTCGTCGCCGGCCAGGCCGTCGTCACCCAGGCGAAGTGCGGGTCGGCCCTGGTCGCCGACACGCTGATCGTCGGCATGCCGCCCGCGGCCGCGACCCCGTGCGCCGACTGGCCGTTCAAGCGCATCACTCTGGGCGACGCGGCCTTCGACGTGCCCGACCTGCTCGTCCGGTAGTCGTTCCGGGTCGGCCGGCCGCGGACTGCGAACCGCTTCGACACCCCAGTCTTGCGAAACTTTTCGCGGCGCTGTATCGTCTGATTGAACGCCAGACTGAATCCGCGCCCCGGAGCACCGCCATGTCCCGCCGCCCGACCCGCTTACGCCTGACCGCCCTGGAAGACCGCCTGACCCCCGCCGGCTGGCTCGACCCCGGGTTCGGCACGGGCGGGATCGCGGCGGTCGGGTTGGGGGGCCCATGGACTTCCCCCGTCAAACGACTCGCAGTCACGGCGGACGGCCACTTCCTCGTCGCCGGGTCCGACCCCGCCGATTTCAGTACCGTCGAAATTGCCCGACTCAACGCCGACGGGTCACCGGACCGCACCTTCGGGACGGCTGGGGTCGTGAGGATTTTGCCGACCGCCGTCGGCTACGTCGCGCCGGCCACGGTGGCGGCCGGCCCGAACGGAACCGTCTACGTCCTCACCAACAGCGCGTCCGGCGACCCGATCCCGTTCGCCGCGCAGGTGACCCGGTTGACCGCGTCCGGCGACCTCGACCCGACCTTCGGCGTCGGCGGCCGGGCTACCGTCTGGCCGACCGCGTACACGTACACGTCCGGCGTTTTGGGCGCACGCCCCGACGGGACGGTTTTCGTCGCCAGTGGCACCGTCGCCATGATCGGCGAACTCTCGGCCGGGGGCACCAAGGCCGGGGAATTGTTCGCCAAATCCACGACCGAGCCGGGCACCGAGGGGTTGATTTCCGGCATCTGCCCGACCCCGGACGGCGGCATCTTGCTGGCCAGTAACGCGACCCTGACGGGGCCGGACGATCCGCACACGGTCCACCGGGTCCTCCGGTTGTCGAAGTTGACCGCCGCCGGGCAGCCGGACGCCGGCTACGGAACCGACGGCGAGGCGGTCGTCGGCCTGCCCGACTCGAGGTGGAACCTGGACGCGTTCAAAGCCCTGCCTCTCGGCTTCGACCCCGCCGGCAACTTCTTGATCGCCGCCAGCAACTCGGACCTGAACGCCGCCGCCGCGTCGAAGAACGAACTCGTCCGCCTCACGCCGACCGGGCACCTAGACGCGGGCTTCGGCACCGGCGGGGTGTTGGACCTGGCGCTCCCGGGCCGGGCCACCGTGGACGCCGCGGCGGTCCTGGCCGACGGCCGCGTCCTGCTCGTGGCCAACCGGGCGGGGGTCAACCGGGCCAACACCGGGTTCGGCATGATGGCGCACCTGCTCGCCGCCGACGGCACGGCGGACGCCGGGTTCGCGGACGGCGGCTGGCTGAACTTCACGAGCCTGGGGCACGCGCAAATTTCGGCGGGCGAAGCACTCACCTTGCCGGACGGCCGCGTCGCCCTGCTCGCCGTGGCCGGCAACTACAGCCTCTCCGACCCGCTCCAGATTGCCATGCTCAGCCTGACCGCAGCGACCCCGGCAGGTGGCCTCGACGGCGAAACGCCCCCCGTGCTGCCGCCGGTCGTGGTCTCGCCGCCGGTCGTGCCGGTCGCCCCCGTCCTTCCGCCGGCCGCGGGGAATCCCGTGAGTGGTGGGCCGGTGCTGCCGTCGTTAGTTTCTCCGGCGTCGGGCGACGTGAACGGCGACGGCGTCACCGACAAGGTCGTCACCGCGGGTTCGGCGGTGTCCGTCGTCAGCGGCACGGACGGCAGCGTCCTCATCAAGCCGTTCGCCCCGTTCGAGGCGTCGTACACCGGGGCGTTGAACGCGGTCCTCGTGGACATCGGCGGCTCGGGTCGAGCCGCCCTGGTCGTCAGCCCCGGCCGGGGCGGCGGGCCGGTCGTGGCGGTGTACAACGCGGACGGGACCGAGCGCGGCCGGTTCTTGGGCATCGACGACCCCGACTTCCGCGGCGGCGTGAACCTGACCGTGTCGTACGGGCTGTTCGTGACGGCGGGCCAGGGCGGCGGGCCGCGGGTCGCCGTCTTCGACACCGCCACGCTCGGGGCCGACGCCCGGCGGTTGAGGCCCGACTTCTTCGCGTTGGAGTCGGACCAGCGGGGCGGCGTGGTCGCGACGGAGGCCGGCGGCGTCATCCTGTTCGCGGCCGGGCCGGGCGGCGGACCCCGGGTGCGGGCCTTCGACTCGTACGCGATGCGCAACACCGCCTTCACCTCGCTGGACGACTTGCCGGCCCAGGCCCGCACGTTCGACAAGTTCGTCGGCGACCCGAACGCCCGCGACGGCGTTACGCTCAGCGTCCACCCGACGGGAGTCGTGCTCGACGCGGCGAACCCGCGCGGCTTCCGGCAAGAAGTGACGACGGACTCCGGACCCGGCCGGCAGGAAGTCGTGTACCCGTTCGACGAGTACGACATCCGTGAAGTGCATCCGTTATCGTCCCACGGGGCCAACGTCGGGTAGCGGTTAGGCCGAAGTCGAGTTGTCGTAGCGCGTCGTCGATCCCGTCGAACGCGACGAGGCGTCGGCAAGGTACTCGGCTCCGCCGCAGGCGACTCGGGTTAGCCCGACGCGCTAGCGAGGGTCGAGCGGTCGAGGGCAACGCGGCCGTCCATGACCGCGCGGCCGACGACCCTCGCTAGCGCGTCG
>JANYHV010000359.1 GCA_025362195.1 Fimbriiglobus sp.
GACACAATCGTCGAAGCAGGTGGCGAACTTGAAGTTCCTCATCACGCTCGACGAGCTGAACCGCTTCGCCCCGAAGGACGGCACCGACCCCATCACGCAGAAGCTCGAGACGGTCGCCAGCGAAGGCCGCAGCCAGGGGATCATCCTGTTCGGGGCGCAGCAGCAGGCGAGCCTCGTCAAACCGCGAGTCATCGAGAACGCCGCCGTGCGCGCCGTCGGCCGCAGCGGCACGCTGGAACTCGGCGCGGAGGTCTGGAAGTTCCTGGGGCCGTCCGCCCGCAGCGCCGCGTCGCAGTTGCAGCCGGACGAGAAGCTGATCTACCAGCCGAGTTTCCGCGAGCCGATGCTGGCAAAAATCCCCTTCCCGCCGTTCGCCCTGAGCGAGAACGACGCCGCGCCCGAGGAGCCCGTCGGCGGCGGGGCCACGGGCCGCACCTCGGGCTTCGGCACCGCCGAAAGCAGCGGCTTCTGACGCGGCCGGTCACACTCGCCGGGCCGGTCGCAACACTTCTTGACGTGAACCCCCCGGAGGCCCCGCGATGCGAATCTTGCACACGGCCGACTGGCACCTTTGTGACCAGCTCGGCCGGTTGAACCGAACCGACGACCTGAAGCGCCGCGTCGAACGCGTGGCCGAACTCTGCGAGGAGCACGGCGTCGAAGTGCTGCTGATCGCGGGCGACCTGTTCAGCGAGCAGGCGACCGTCGAGCAGATGACCGACGCCCTCGACCACGTCCGCCGGACCTTCGCCGACTTCTTCACCCGCGGCGGCACGGTCCTCGCGATCACCGGCAACCACGACCGTGACGCCCGCATCAACATGGTGCGCTCGGGCATGATGCTGGCCGCTCCGCAGGCCGGCGCGGGCGGCGTGTTGTCGGGCGGCCGCATGTACCTGCTCAACGGCTGCGCGCTGGCCAGGCTGGGCGACGCGGCCGGGCAGGTCGTGCAGTTCGTACTCGTGCCGTACCCCTTCGCCAACCGCTACAACCTCTCCGCGACCGACTACCAGTCCAAAGAAGCCGAGTCGCGCGAACTCCAGACCCGCGTCAAGGACTGGATTCTCCGGGCGTCGTCCCGCGACGACTTCGACACGACCCTGCACACAGTGGTGGTCGCCCACCTTCACGTCCGCGGCTCGGAGTTGATGACGGCGTACAAGGTCACGGAGCGCGACGACGTGCTGTTCGACTTCGCCGACCTGAACCCGTCGTGGGCCTACGTCGCCTTGGGGCACATCCACAAGCCGCAGACCCTCGGCGGGGCCAGCCACGTGCGCTACCCCGGTAGCCTCGACCGGCTCGACTTCGGCGAGACCCACGACGACCACGGCGTCGTGCTGTTCGACGTCGGCCCGGACGGCCTCGCGGGCGAGCCGACCCGCCTGCCGATCCCGCCGACCCCCTTCCACACGCTGACCATCATCGACGCCGACGCCGAGCTGCCCGGCCTCGCCGCGAAGTACCCCGACGCCGCGACCGCCATCGTCCGGCTCCGCGTCAAACTGCCGCTGGGCGCGCTGAGCCGGATCGAAGTCGAGAAGCACCTGAAGGCGATCTTCCCGCGCCGCCACGAACTCTCCTTCGCCGGCGACGAACCGGAGGCCGCGACTGTGGCCACGCCGTCCGGTCCGTCGGCGGGCTTCGACGAAATCGTCCGCGACTACCTCACCGCCCACCTCGCCGGCGACCCGGACAAGGACGCCGTCCTCGCCCTCGCCGACCAGTTCCTCACACCGCCGGAGGCGACATGATCCCGCAGCGCGTCACGCTCGAAAACTTCCTCTGCTTCGGCGAGCGGACGGAGATCGTCTTCTCCGACGACGAACCGCTCTGGGTCCTCGGCGGCCGGAACGGCGTGGGCAAGTCGGCCGTGTTCGACGCCATGACCTTCTGCCTGTTCGGCCAGCACCGCGGCGCGGCCAACGCCGTCGCCCCCCTGCTCCGGCACGGGGCCACCGGCTTCGCGGTCGCCTTCGAGTTCACGCTGAGCGGCACCGATTATCGCATCGCCCGCAACCGCACCGGCACCCGCTCGACGCAGTCGGCCGAGTCGCGGGCCGGGCCGGGCGAGGACTGGCGGCGGGTGCCGAACGTCGAGACCGGCGACCAGATCAAGGCGTGGTCCGAGGCGACGCTGGGGATCGGCTTCGAGGCCTTCAAGGCGTCCATCCTGCTCCGCCAGGGCGAGGCCGAGGCGATGGTCAGCGGCAAGCCCCAGGACCGCCTGAAGGTCCTCAAAAAGGTCATCGGGGCGGAGCGCTACGAGGCCCTGTCCCTGCGCGTCCACGAGGCGGCGATGGGCAAGAAACGTGAGAAGGCCGAGGCCGTCGCGGAGCGGGAGGCGACGCCGGCCGTCACGGCCGAAGTCGTCGCCGCCGCCGAGGCGGTCGAGGCCGCCGCCGCCGCGGAACGCGTCCGGGGCGCGGCGGCGGAAGCGGTCGCCGCCGGGGCCGTCGATCAGGCCGACCGCTGGGCCACGCTGACCGGCAAGCGCGACGAGGTGCGGGCCAAACTGACCGCCGCACTCGACCGTTTCGCCGACGCCGACCGCGTCCGCGCGGACAAGGCCCGGCACGACGAGTTAGCGCGGACCCTGCCGGTCCTCACGCAACTCCCCGCCCTCCGCGAGACCGTCACGATGCGATCCGCGACCGTCGCCGAGTTGCGTTCGGCGTGCGACACCGACGCGGCGCGGCGGGTCGAACTCACCGCGTCGCACGACGCCGGCCGCGCTGAGAGTGTACGACTCGCCGAATTCGTGGCCGTCCACGGACTGGCGTCCGCCGGGTCGCGGCGGCTCGTCGCTCAACAGACGAAGTTCCGCGGCTTCGCCCTCGACGCGGAGCGGTTCGCCGCAGAGTGCGACACCTTTCCCGCCGACCTCGACGACGCGCTCGCCCGGTACGTCGCGGACGTGGACGCGGCCGACGCCGGGGAGCGCGCGGCCGGCACGTCGGCCACGCAAGCGCACACCCTGTTAGCGCAGTGCGCCGAGGCGGCCGCGGACTTCAGCCGGGTCGCGGTCGGCGTCTCGTGCTCGCAGTGCGGCCAGCGCGTGGACGCCGACCACGCCGACCGCGAGCGCCAGCGCCTGGCCGCGAAGCTCGACGAACTCACGCGGTTCGGGGCCGCCGCCGACCAGGCGCTGGCCGCGGCCGCGGACTGCCTGCGCGCCGCCGGCACCGGCCACCAACAGGCCGCGACCCGGTGCGCCGCCCGCAACAAAGCGCGGCGCGACCGGGACGCGAAGCGGCTGACCCTGGCGGAACTCGACTGCGCCGCGACCGCCGCCGAACTCGAAGTCAGTCTTGCCGAACTCGAAGTCAGCGGTGCGGCGGCGGAGCGCGACGGGGCGACCGCCGGCCGCGACCTCGCCGCCTTGAACCAGCGCACCGCGATGCTCGCCGCCGAGCAGCGTGTCGTGACGACGCGACTCGAAAGGGCCGTGCCGCGACTCGCCGCCGAGGTCGCGGAGCTTCACAAAACCGAGTCGAGACTGGCCGCGCTCGTCGAGCAACTGCCGGCCGACGCCCCCATTGTCACGACCGACGAGGTGGCCGCGTTGGTGCGGGAACAGGCCGAGTTGACGGCCGGCCGCGTCGCCGAGCGGTTCGCGCAACTGCTGGCCGACGACGCCGTCCGCGGGGAGTGGGAGTCGCAGGCGGCCGCCCTCGCCGCCGAGGCCGACGCGATCCCGCCGGCCGGTCGGGTGAGTGTCGCCGACGCCCGTCGGACTCTCGCCACGCTGCACGCGGCGGGCGTCGCCGCCGACGGGGACTGGCAGCTGGCACGCGACCGGCTCCACGAGTGCCGGCGGCACTTCGCCGCGTGGACCCGCCTGACGGCCCGCGTCAGGACCCTCGAAGTCGAGGCCGACCGGCACACCAAGCTCGACGAACTGCTCGGCAAGAACGGCCTGCAACGCGACCTCGTGCGGACCGCCGAGAAGGCCATCGTCCGCATGGCCAGCGAGACCCTCGGCAAGCTGTCCGACGGCGACCTGAGCGTCGAACTCGACCCCGCCGAGGCGGCCGACGACAAGGCGTTCGCGTTGCTCGCCCGCCGCGCCGGGGTCGAGACGCCGATCGCGGTCGCGTACCTGTCCGGCAGCCAGAAGTTCCGCGTCGCCATCGCCGTGGCGCTGGCCATCGGCCGGTACGCCACGAACCAGTCGCACCCGCTGGAGTGCGTCATCATCGACGAGGGCTTCGGCAGCCTCGACCGGGACGGCCTCCGTGCGACCGCCGAGGAACTGAACCTCCTCAAGATGCACCTCAAGCGGATCATTCTGGTCAGCCACCAGGACGAGTTCACCGACCAGTTCCCGGTCGTCATCCAGCTCACCGCCGGCGAGAACGGCACGACCGCCCGCGCCGTCCGCCGCTGACGTGGCCTTCCGCCGGCGGGGAAAGTTTGCGAAAATCCCGCCGGCCGACCGACGCGCCTCGTCGTTCTCGGCCGTAATGAGGTGGGC
>JANYHV010000391.1 GCA_025362195.1 Fimbriiglobus sp.
CGTGGTCATGCGCGGCGACAACGCCGCCGGCATCCGCGACACGGTCAACGTCCTCATCGAGTTGTACCTGAAGGACGCGGCCGCCGGCGAGAAGGCCGAGCGGGCCAGCAGCCGCAGCCAGCTCGAAACCGTGCTGTCCGAAATTAACAAGCAGATCGCGGTCCACGAGAGCCACCTCAAGAAGCTGGCCGAAACCGGCAGCGGGTCCACCGAACTGGCCAACGTCCAACTCCTCAAGTTCGAGACGGAAAAGCTCGGCGACTTGAACCGGCAGCTCTACGAGAGCCAGAAGGAAATCAACCTCCTGAGCCTGGTGGTCGAACAGCGGATCAAGCGGGTCGCCGAGATCGACAAGACCGACGTGACCTCCGAGGACCTCGAAAAGGCCCTGGAGACGAACGAAGAGGTCCGGGAGAAAATCGCCCTCCGCAACGCGCAGCAGAAGCAGAACGACCGGGACGAGGCGAAGTCGCTGCCCGGGGCACCGGTCGTCAAAGAAGGGCGGGACAAACTCCGCGTCCTCCAGACCGACCTGGACGCCAGCACCAACCGCCTGAAATCGACGGTCGAGAAGGACATCCGCGCCAACCGCAAGAAGGCCCTCGTGGCCCTCAACGAGAACGACAAGTACCAGATCGAGTTGCGCCAGGCGACGCGGAAGGAGACCGAGGGCGAACAGGTCCGCACGGTGAACCGGGTCAAAGAGCTGGGCAAGAGCGGGCACGAGATCGGCATCGACACCGCCGAGATCGCCCCGCAGCGCGAGGCCCGCACGGCGGTCACGCGGCAACTCGTCGGCATGGACTCGCTGGACGCCGCCGGGACGCGGGTCGTCCTCCGCGAGCCGGCCGTGGTCACCCTGAACCAGAACTTGAACCAGAAGGTGTTCCTGTCCGTCGTCAGCTTCTTCGCCGGGTGCCTGGTCGTCATGCTCGCGGTGGCGTTCCTCGAGTGGCGGTCGCGCCGCGTGGACTCGGTCGAGCAGGTCGTCAACGACCTCGGCCTGCGGGTCATCGGCACGATCCCGGCCTTCCCGAGCAAGCAGTCGTTGAAGAACGGCGACGCGGCCCAGTCCCAGAACTGGCGGTTCGTGCTGAACGAGTCGGTCAACTCGGCCCGGACCATGCTCCTGCACACGGCCAAGGAGCAGAACATGCAAATCCTCATGGTCACGAGTGCCATGCAGGGCGAGGGCAAGACCTCCCTGGCCAGCCAACTGGCCACGAGCATGGCGACGGCCGGCCTGCGGACGCTCATCCTCGACTGCGACCTGCGGAACCCGAGCATGCACAAGCTGTTCGACGCCCCGCTCACCCCGGGGTGCGCCGAGGTCCTGTGCCAGGAGATCGACGTGTCCGACGCGGTCCAGCCGACCAGCGTGCCGAACCTCTGGCTGATCCCGGCCGGCCAGTGCTCGAACCGCGTCATCACCGCGCTCGCGCAAGGCCACCCGCTCGAAACCCTGTTCAACCGCCTCCGCGGCCAGTTCGACTTCATCGTCGTCGATAGCTGCCCGGTCCTGCCGGTCGCCGACTCGCTGCTCGTCGGCCAGCACGTCGACGGCGTGGTCCTGTCGATCCTCCAGGACATCAGCCAACTGCCCAAGGTCATGACGACGGCGGAGAAGTTGACGCAACTGAACATCCCGCTCCTCGGGGCGGTGGTGAACGGCATCAAGCCGGACATCCACGCCTACGGGTACAACTACGTCAAGCAGTTGCCGGCGTAACCGGCCGGACGGGGGAGTGGAACCGATCGGGCCGGGCGAGCGTCGAAGGGCGATACAAGGAGGTCGTGGGATGGGGCGGTTCTGGCCAGTCGCGGCGATCGCAATCGTGTTCGGGGGCATCGGCCTCTCGGGCGCGCTCAAGCCGTCGCGCGGCGAGTCGGCCGCCGCCGCGGACGTGCAGGCCCGCCTCGACGCCGTGCCGTTGGCCTTCGGCGACTGGGCCGGGACGGTCAACGTCGTCCCCCCCAAGCACTTGCAAATCGCCGAGGCGCAAGCCCACCTGAGCCGCACGTACACGCACAAGACGAGCCGCCGGGCCGCGTCGGTCATGCTCCTTTACGGCGAGCCGGGGCCGCTCGGCGCGCACACCCCGGAGACCTGCTACGTCGGGGCCGGGTACCGCCAACTCGGGGCCGCGGCCGTCCGCGACCTGGCCGGTGCGGAGGTCTGGGCGGCCAAGTTCGAGACGGCCGGCGACGCCCCGGTGACGCTGAACGTGAACTGGGCGTGGGGCACCGGCGGCGGCTGGAAGGCGTCCGACAACCCGCGGTTCGACTTCGCCGGGCACGCGCGGATTTACAAACTGTACGTGAGCGACGTGGTCCCGCGCGGCGACGGCCCCGGCCGCGCCCCGGCGGACGACTTCGTGCCCGCCTTCCTGGCCGAGGTTCGTGCCCGCCTCGCCGCCGATTCTTCTCTCCCTCCCTCCACTCTCCCCCCAGGCGTCGGGGGTCAGAAATGACGACGCCACCCCCGGCGGGGGACGGACCCCACGCCGTAGACGGACCGACCGACCGACACGCCCCCGAATCGACCCCCATGAGCGCCCAACCCCCGACCCCCGCGCCCGAGCCTGCCGCCCACGCCCCGTGGCCGGACATCGACTGGCTCGCGCCCGAGACCGTCGTCGAACTGCCCCCGGCGACCGGCTGGTACGCCCCGATGAAGCCGTCGGTCGATTACCTGCTCGCGCTGGCCATCGCCGTGCCCGCCCTGCCGGTGATCGGCGTCTGCTACGCGCTGGTCCGGCTGTCGTCCCCCGGCCCCGGGTTCTACAGCCAGACGCGGTCGGGCTTCCACGGCCGCCCGTACCGCATCCTGAAACTCCGCACGATGGGCCACAACTGCGAGGCGACGACCGGCATCCAGTGGTCCCAAAAGGGGGACATGCGGGTGACCAAGCTGGGCAAGTTCCTCCGCAAGTCGCACCTCGACGAGTTGCCGCAATTGTTCAACGTGTTGCGCGGCGAGATGAGCCTGGTCGGCCCGCGGCCCGAGCGGCCCGAAGTGATCGCGGCCAAGGGGCTGGCCAAGCAGGTGCCCGGGTACGCCCGCCGCCTCGACGTGAAGCCCGGGGTGACCGGGTTCGCCCAGATCCAACTGGAACCGGACAGCAACATCACCAGCGTCCGGCACAAGGTCGCGTACGACCTGTACTACATCGCCAACCAGTCGTTTTTGTTCGACGTGCGGCTGATCGTCGCCACGGCGGCCAAGACGACCGGGCTGTCGATGCCGTGGCTGCGGCGGCTGTTCTTCCTGGCCAGGCGCGACCGGGTCGGGCACTTCTTCCGCACGCTGACCCCGCAGGCCCCGCCGCCGGCCGGCGAGAGCGCCACGCAATTCCAGCCGGTGTAGCCCCCGCCATGACGCCGACCCCCCCGAGCCGGCCGCGGGTGCTCTACCTGACGCACCGCGTGCCGTTCCCCCCGGACAAGGGGGACCGCATCCGCAACTACCACGTCCTCCGCCAGCTCGCCGCCCGCGCCGAGGTCTGGCTGGTGGCGCTGGCCGACGAACCGGTGCCGCCCGAGACCCTGGCCGCGCTGCACGAGCACTGCGCCCGCGTCGCCGTCGTCCCCGTGAGTCCGCGGCGGCGCAAGCTCCGCGCCGCGCTGTCGGCACTCGCCGGCCGGAGCCTGACCGAGGGGGCGTTCCACGAGCCGGCCGTCGACGCCGCCGCCGCCGGGTTCTTGCGCGACGCCCGCTTCGACGCGGCGCTGGTGTCCGGGTCGGGCCTCGCCCCGTACCTCCGCCGCGGCGGCCTCCGGCAACTCCCCGGGTTCGTCGATCTCGTCGATGTCGATAGCCAGAAGTGGCTCGACTTCGCCGACGCCGTGACCGGGCCGAAGCGCCGGCTGTACCGGTTCGAGGCGGGCCGGCTGCGCAAGTTGGAGTGCGAACTGCCCGGGTGGGCCGCGGCCGTGTCGATCGTCAGCCCGGCCGAGGCCCGCCTGTACGAGTCGTTCGCCGGGGCCGGGACGGCGACCGTCGCCACGAACGGCGTCGATCTCGACTACTTCGCCCCCGTCCCGGCCGACGCCCCGACCGTGCCCGCGTGCGCCTTCGTCGGGGCGCTCGACTACCTGCCCAACGTCGATGCGGCGGTCAGTTTCGCCCGCGAGGTCTGGCCGGCCGTGCGGGCCAAAGTGCCGGCCGCCGAGTTCCACGTCATCGGCCGCAAGCCGACGCCGGACGTCGTGCGTCTGGGCGAGTTGCCCGGGGTCGTCGTCGTCGGCCAGGTGCCGGACGTGCGGCCGTACGTCGCCCGCGCGGCCGTGACCGTCGTGCCGATGCGGCTGTCGCGCGGCTTGCAGAACAAGGTGCTCGAAGCGATGGCGATGGCGAAGCCGGTGATCGCCGCCCCGCCCGCCCTGGCCGCGCTCGCCGCCGTGCCCGGCCGCGACCTGGTGTGCGCGACCACCCCGGCCGAGTGGGCCGACGCCGTGGCCGGGCTGTTGAGCGACCCGGCCCGCCGCCGCGAGTTGGGCGCGAACGCCCGCCGGTTCGTCGAGGACCACCACCACTGGGACCGGTGCCTGCGGCCGCTGCTCGACCTCGTGACCGGGACCGCCGTGGTCTCCCCCCTTCCTCCCGCGAGTGCGTCGTGAACCTGCTGGCCACCCCCCCGACGCCGACGACCTACCGGGCGACCGACGCCGACGCCCCGCCGCCGCGGCCCCGGCCGGCCCCGGTCGTGTTCGACACCCGCGTCGTGAGCGGGTCCGGCGGCGGCCCGGACAAGACCATCCTGAACTCGCCGCGCTTCCTGACGGGCCTCGGCTACCGCATGATTTGCGGCTACCTGTACCCGCCCGGCGACCCCGGGTACGCCCAGATCGTCGGCAAGGCCGAGCGCTACCGCGCCCCGCTCATCTCCGTCCCCGACCGCGGCCCGTGGGACTGGCGCGTCGTCGCCGACCTGCTCCGCGTCTGCCGGCGGGAGAACGTCGCGGTCTGGCACGGCCACGACTACAAGACCAATGCCCTCGGCATCCTGCTCAAGCGCTTCTGGCCGATGCGGCTGGTCACGACGCTGCACGGGTGGGTCGAGATGACCGACCGCACGCCGCTCTACTACCGCATCGACAAGTTGTGCCTGCCGAAGTACGAGAAGGTGATCTGCGTGTCCGAAGACCTGTTCGAGGCGGCCCTGGCGGCCGGGGTGCCCGCGCAGAACTGCGTGCTCCTCGAAAACGCCATCGACACGGACGAGTACCAGCGCCGCCGGACGGTCGCCGAGGCCAAGGTCGCACTCGGCTACCCGCCCGAGTGCGTGCTCATCGGCGGCGTCGGCCGGCTGTCCCCCGAGAAGGCGTTCGACGCCCAAATCCGCGCCCTGCCGGCCCTGCTCGACCGCGGCCTGGACGCGCGCCTCGTCGTCGTCGGCGAGGGCAACGACCGGCCGCGGCTCGAAGCCCTGGCGCGCGAGTTGAACGTGGCCGACCGCGTGCGGTTGCCCGGCTGGCAGTCGGACGTGCGGGCCACGTTCGAGGCGATGGACGTGTTCGCGCTGAGCAGCCTGCGCGAGGGCCTGCCGAACGTCCTGCTCGAAGCGATGGCCCTCGAAGTCCCGTGCGTGGCGACCCGCATCGCCGGCATCCCGAGGCTCATCCAGGACGGCCGCAACGGCTTCCTGATCGACCCCGGCGACCAGGCCGCGCTCAACCGCTCCCTGGCCGGCCTGCTGACGAACCCCGGCCTCCGCGACCTGTTCCGTGCCGCCGCCCGCCGGACGATCGAGACCCGGTACAGCTTCCCGACCCGGATGAAGCGACTGGCCCACCTGTACGACGACCTGTTGGCAAACGGGGACCAGTCATGGTCTCGTTCCTGACGCGCGTCCTCGACTTGCCCGACCGCCCGACCCGGCTCAGCCGCAAGGCCGACCGGCGGGAGTTCGCGGCCGTGATGGCCCGCACGCTGCTCACGTTCCTTTCGGTCCCGGTGGAGTTGGAGGCCGGCTTGGACGCCGACACGATGACCCCGGAGCAACTCCTCGACTCCATTGAAAAGTCGGCCAGGCTCCTCTCGGAACGCGAAGCTCACCCCCCGTGGACCTGCGTGCGGGCGGGAGAACTTCTGCTCCCCGCGTTCAGCCGCAAGCGGTACGCCGAACGGTTCGTCGGCGAGTACGTCAAGTCCCTCAACCGGGTCATCCCGTTCTTCCTGCTGACGGCCTCCGGACGCGACATCGCGTCTTCGGCGGGTCCGCGCGCAACCGTGCTACTGAACGCCGGGACGCGCCACGAGTACCGCCTGACCGGCGACGACTTGGCGGCGGTGCGTGCGGCCGCGGTCTGATTCGGCATTCTGGGCGGTGTGCCGCGCCGAGCGCACGCCGGGAAAACTCGACGGACGTCGGCCGGCTGCTGGATGTCCCCGGGGTCTTCCGCGAGGGCGAGTCACTCGACGACTTACGCGAGAACATCCTGGACGCTGACGAGTTGGTCGTCGCACAAGACCGCCGGCGGGAGTGACGCCGGCGGACCCGGTCAATGCTTCGCCGGGGGGCTATAAACTTCGGGGGTCGGCGCGCCGGCCGCTCGCCCCGGGTGGGGGGCGTGCCTAAACTCTCTCCATGAGCGATGCCATCCGCGTCCGGGATTTGGTCAAGACGTACCCCGGCCGGCCGGCCGTCGAGGCGGTCCGCGGGATCGCCCTCGACGTCCGCGTCGGCGAGTGCTTCGGGCTGCTCGGGCCGAACGGCGCGGGCAAGACGACGACCCTCGAAATCCTCGAAGGCCTGACCGACCCCACGGCCGGCGAGGTCGAAGTCCTCGGCCGGACCTGGCGGCGCGACCCGGCCGGCATCCGCGAGCGGATCGGCATCTCCCTGCAAGAGACCCGGCTGGCGGACAAGCTCACGGTCCGGGAAACCGTCACCCTGTTCCGCAGCTTCTACGCCGACGGCCTCGACCCGGACGCCGCCATCGCGCTGGTCACGCTCCAGGAGAAGGCCCGCGCCCACGTCGTCAAGCTGTCCGGCGGCCAGCGGCAGCGGCTGGCCGTGGCGTGCGCCCTGGTCGGCGACCCCGAACTCCTGTTCCTCGACGAGCCGACGACCGGCCTCGACCCGCAGTCCCGCCGGCAACTCTGGGACGTGATCAACGACTACAAGAGCCGCGGCCGCACGGTCATGCTCACGACCCATTACATGGACGAGGCCGAGCGGCTGTGCGACCGCGTGGCGATCGTGGACCACGGTACGGTCATCGCCAGCGGCACCCCGGCCGAACTCATCCTGCAGATCGGCGGCGAGCACATCATCGACTTCACCCTCGACCGGCCCGGCCCCCCGGCGGACGCGCTGCACGCCCTGCCGACGGTGCGGACGGTCCGGGCCGACCCGCCGCGCGACGGCGTCCACGGGTACTCGCTGTCAGTCGCCGAGCCGCACCGGGCGTTGCCCGCGCTGCTCGCGCTGTTGCAGTCGTCGGCCGCGCAACTGGCCGGGCTGACGACCCGCACGGCCACCCTCGAAGACGTGTTCGTCACGCTCACCGGCCACGGCCTGCGCGACGCCGAAGGGACCGCCTCATGACCGCGAAGTACTCGGCGATTACGCAACTCACCCTGGCCCGGCTGCGCGAATTCTACCGCGAGCCGGCGGCCGTCTTCTGGGTGTACGGGTTCCCCCTGCTGCTCGCCCTCGGCCTGGGCATCGCCTTCCGCGACCGGCCGGTCGAGAGCATCCCCATCGACGTGGCGACGGACGGCCCGGCCGGGTACTACAAGGCCGAGGAGTACGCGGTGCTGCTGCGGGCCGACCCGCGGTTGAAGCTCACCCTGCTCGACGGGGCGGCGGCGAAGGAGCGCCTGCGGACCGGCAAGACCGGCCTGGTCCTGACGCCGACCGCGGCGGCCCCCGGGTGGGAGTTCCTCATCGACCCGAACCGGCCCGACAGCGTGCTCGCCCAGTCGGCCGCCGACAGCACCCTGCTCCGCGCCGCCAACCCGGCCCTGGCCGCCGCGGCGACGGTCGAGTCGAACGAGGTCGGCGGCCGGTACATCGACTTCCTGCTGCCCGGGCTGATCGGCGCGAACCTGATGGGCGGGGGCCTGTTCGGCGTCGGGTTCAACATCGTGGACATGCGCGTCCGCAAGCTGTTGAAGCGGTTCCTGGCCACGCCGATGAGCCGCCGGGACTTCCTGTTGAGCCTGCTCATCAGCCGGCTGCTGTTCACCGTCGTCGAGATCGCCATCCTGCTCGCCGCCGCCCGCCTGTTCTTCGACGTGAGCGTGCGGGGCAACTGGTTCGCCCTGGGCGGCCTCGTCGTCCTCGGCGGCGCGGCCTTCGCCGGCATCGGCCTGCTCGTCGCGTCCCGGGCCAGGACCATCGAAACCGTGTCCGGGCTGATGAACATGGTCATGCTGCCGATGTACGTGACGAGCGGCGTCTTCTTCCCCGCCGACCGCTTCCCGGACGCCGTCCAGCCGGTCCTCCAGGCCCTGCCGTTGACCGCGCTGAACGCCGGCCTGCGGGCGGTCATCAACGACGGCGGGAGCTGGTCGGCGCTCGGGTACCCGGCGGTGATTCTGACGGCCTGGGGCGTCGGCTGCTTCGCCCTGGCCCTCCGCGTCTTCCGCTGGCAGTAGACCGGCGTGCTGAAACGGCCGGCGGGGCATAGACTGTGCGGATGACACCCGCCCGCCGCCCGTGGCCGACGTTCCTGGCCGTCGCCCTGCTCGCCCTCCTGCCGACCGCCGTGCTCCTGGTCGTGAGCTACCGGGGTGCCCTCCGCGCCGCCCAGGCCGAGACGGACGACACCGCCCGCCGGGCCAAGCGGCGCGTCGATGAACTGTTCGCCGCCGCCGACGACAAGCTGCGCGGGTACGCCCGGGACGTGGCCGCGCACCCGGCCGACGCCCGCCGGGAGTGGCTCGACCGCGTGGTGTACAACGACTCGCGGTTCCGCGAGGCCGGCGAGATCGACGCCCAGGGCCGGCTGGCCCTGACCGACCGCGGGCCGCGCTTGCCGCCCGACCCCGTCCCGGCCGACCAGCGGCCGAACCCGGCCGACCCGCGGACGCAACTGATCGGCCGGTTCGAGACGCTGGTCAAAAAGGAGGAGTCGATCGTCCTCAGCCGGCCGACCGGCGACCCGGCCGACCCGCGCGACTTGCGGTCCGTCAACCTGCTCGTCAAGCCGGACGTGCTGACCGACCCGTTCGCGGCGGCCGACCTCGGCCCGACCGGGTACCTGGCGTTCGCCCGCGCGGCCGACGGCCAGCTCCTCGACGGCATCGGCGCGGTGCCCAAGCAGGGGGACAAGCTCGTGCCCGGGGACGCGTCCGGGCGGCTCCGCGGGGAAGCCGTTTCGGCCGACGGCGCGGTCCGCGTCGTCGCCGAGGTCTCGACCGGGTGGGCGGCCCGGCACTGGTCCGGGCAACTCGCCTTCGGCCTGCCCCTGACGGTCCTCACGACCCTCGGCCTGCTCTGGCTGACCCGCGGGCTGGCCGACCGCCGCCGCGGCCTGGACTACGACTTGCAACTCGCCCTGGACCGCAACGAGTTCGAGGTCCACTACCAGCCGGTGGTCGAACTCCGGACCGGCCGGTGGGTCGGGGCCGAAGCCTTGCTGCGGTGGAACCACCCGACCCTCGGCCGGGTCCGGCCCGACCTGTTCATCCCCGTCGCCGAGGAGACCGGGCTGATCGACGCGATCACCGCCTGGGTGCTCCGCCGGGCCGGCGAAGAGCTGGCCCCGGTCCTCCGCCAGAAGCCGACCTTTTACCTGTCCGTCAACCTGCCCCCGGCCATGCTGGCCAACGGCCGGGCGTCGCGCGTCCTGGACGCCAACCCGGTCGGCAGCCCGCTCACGCCCGACCGCCTCGTCTTCGAGTTGACCGAGCGGCAACTCCTCGACGGCCCGGCCGAGGAGGTCGCCGGCGAGATGCTCACCCTGACCGAGCGCGGCGTCCGGTTCGGCCTGGACGACTTCGGCACCGGGTACTCGAGCCTCAGTTACCTGCACAAGTTCCGGTTCGACATCTTGAAGATCGACAAGTCCTTCCTGCCCGGCCCGGACCGGTCCGAAGCCGGGGTCGTCGTGCTGAAGACGCTCATCGACCTGGGCACGCAGTTGGGCCTCACGCTCATCGCCGAAGGGGTCGAACAGCCGGCCCAGGCCGACTTGCTCAAGGGCCAGGACGTGAAGTACGCCCAGGGCTGGCTGTTCTGCCGCGCCCTGCCCGCCGCGGACTTCCTCGACCGACTGAAACTCGACGGCTGATGCCCGGTCAGCGCGTCCCGGCCGGCCACAGCGGCACCGGCTCGCGCGGCTCGAAGAAGGCGTCCAGGCCGGGGTGCCCGGCGCGGACGCGGCCGCGGAAGTCGATCACCTCGTCGTGGGTGAACGGCCGCGTCCGCACGAAGACAGTCACGCCGATACCGTTGACCAACCGGTACGCCCCGGGCACCGGCTCGAACGCGCCGCCGAGGCCGGTCCGGGTCGTCAGGTCGTCGCCCAGGAGGCGGAAGATTTGCTGCTCGTCCGGCCGCAGGTGAATCTGCGGCGGGGTGGCGACGGCGACCACGCCGCACTCGAAGAAGCTGAGCGGGAAGCCGTTCACCCGATCGACTTCGGCGAGCATTCGCTGCCGCGTCGGCCGCACGCCCGGCAGGCCGAGGGAGCGGTGGACCGTCAGCACGTGCGTCTGGTTCAACTCCGCCGAACTGGCGACGACGGCGAAACTCGTCCCCCGACTTTCGCTCTCCCGGTTCAAGTCGGTCGCCAGCCGGAGGAGTTCGTCGATGTCCCCGCGGACTTCGGGATAGGTCGGCGACCGCGGCGCGAACGGCGTCGCGCGCACCCGCACGGCGTCCAGGCCGGGGAGAAAGGTCATCATGCAGACGAGGGCGTAAGGAAGCGCCAGCCCGGCGAAGACGACCAGCCGGCCGGGGCCGGTGACGCGGTTCAACAATCTCGTGCCCGCCGACCCGACGACGGCGAGGAACGACGGCGCGTACAGCAACCGGTGGTGCCAGCCCATGTCTTGAATGCGGTGGAAGTGCAGGTGCATCACGACCGCCATCGCCGCGGCCACCAGGCCGACCCGCCGCGTCCGCGCGTCCCACACCAACGCCGCGGTCGCGGCGGCGAACAGCAGCACGTACCCGTAGCCGATTTCGGACAGCAGCAGGTGCAGCCGCGCGCCCGGACTTTCGAGCGACCGGTACGCGCCGTAGGCGTTGCCGTAGCTCGTGCCGGCGACGCGGACGACGCTCAGCCAGGAGAACGACAGGACCGCGGCCAGGGCGATCGCGCCGACCGCGACCAGGGGCATTCCTTCGCGCACGAGTCGGCGGACCGGGGCGCGGCGGCGGGCCTGACTCAGCGTGAGTAGCGCGGCCTCGGCCCCGGCGACGGCCAGAAACGCCACGGCCCAGAAGCTGTACCAGCGGCGGAAAAAGGTCAGCGCCGCCAGCCCCAGCCCGACCGCGACGATCTGCTGCCAGCGCCACCCGCGGACCGGCCGCGACAGGGTCAGGCCGAGGACCGCCGTGCCGATCGCCACCCCGCCCAGGTCGAGGTAACCGCGGACCGTGGGGGCCCAGATGAGGGGCAGGAACGCGACGAGCACGGCCACGCCCAGGTCGGTCACCCAGTCGGTCGGGACGTTGACGGCGGCGGCGATCCGCCGGGTGCTCCAAATCGCCGCGGTCAAAATCAGCCCGCCGTAGACGGTGCTGACGGCGAGGACGTAAGCCGTCCGGCTGTCGCCGGCGACGGCCATGCCGAGACTCGGGGCGAGCGCCGGGAAGAGGGTGTACTCCGCGCCGCGGACCGACTGCACGAACAGGCTGAAGGCCGTCGAAGGGGCTTCGACGAGGACGGCCGAGAAGTCGGCGCAAATGAACCAGTACCCCATGAAGTCCCAGTAGTGGGCGGTCCGCTCGGCCCGGACGAAGTTCCACACCATCAAATTGACGATCCCAAGCCCCACGGCGACGGCGAAAACGAACGCCCCCGTCCGGCGCTCGGGCCGCGGCGGCGGCGGGTCGGCCGGCGTCAACTGCGTCACCCGGACGATACCGGTCAGCGCGACCGCGCCGGCCAGGCCGAACGCGCTCGCCTGGGCGAGTGCCAGCAGCCCGCGCATCGCCGGTTGAATCGACTCGGGAAAGGTCCACAGGTTGTCGGGGAACTGGCTCAACCGGTACTCGGCCGCGCCGTTGACGACGAACCCGCAACAGGCGCACGCGGCGATGGCTTGCAGAAAGTCGGTGCGGCGTTCCCGCGCCCAGACGCCGACCATTCGCCCGAAGAGCAGCCGGAGCGGCCAGGCGAGCAGCACGATGCCGCCGGCCAGCGCGAGGCCCCATTCGAGCCGCGTGAGGTGAACTCCGGCGAGTTGCCAGGCGTGGCAGACGGCCGCGTAGGCGAGGGCGACGGAGAACGCGGCAGCGACGGCGGGGGCGGCCCGCGACCACGGTTCGGGCGGGCGAGTCGTCATCGGGCGGGCACCTGGGAACCGGGGACGTGTCGGGGCGCGGGCACTCAGCGGCCCGTCGATTCCGCGGCCGGCGGCGGGCCGACCGTGTCGCGCACGAGGTACAGCGGCCGGTCCTTGACCTGCTCGTAGATGCGGCCGATGTACTCGCCCAGGATGCCCAGGCAGCACAGGGTCAAGCAGCCGAAGGTGATGATGGCGACCATCAGCGAGGTCCACCCGCGGACGAACTCTTCGCCGTTGACGTAGTGCTGGACGACCAGCGACAGCATGTACCCCATGCAGCACGCCGACAGGGACACGGCGAAGTAGTACGGGAACCGCAGGGGCACCGTCGAACACGACACGATGGCGTCGGCGGCCAGCCGGAGCATCTTGTGCAGCGGGTACTTCGTCGTCCCGGCGACGCGGGCGCGGCGGTCGTAGTGGATTTCGGCGGTCCGGAAGCCGATCCAGCCGACCATGCCGCGGATGAACCGGTGCTTCTCGGGCATCGACAAGAGGGCGTCCAGGCTGGCCCGGCTCATCAGGCGGAAGTCCCCGGCGTCGGCCCGCAGGTCGTCCGCCCCGAGTTGCCGCGCGACCCGGTAGAACAGCGCGGCCGTCCACCGCTTGAACCGGGACTCGCCCGCGCGGGACCGGCGGACGGCGTACACCACGTCGGCCCCGGCCTGCCACGCGGCGACCATTTCCGCGACGACCGCCGGCGGGTCTTGCAGGTCCGCGTCCAGGCTCACGACGGCGTCCCCGGTGGCGAACTGCAGGCCGCACGTGAGCGCGGCCTGGTGCCCGAAGTTGCGCGACAGCGCGACCCCCCGGACCCACGGGCAGTCGGCCGCGAACCGCTGAATTTGCCCCCACGTGCCGTCCCGGCTGCCGTCGTCCACGAGGACCAGTTCGACGGCGTACCGCGCGGCCAGCACGGCGTGCAAGTCGCCGACGGCGGCGCGAAAGTAGGGGAAGGCGTCGTCCTCGTTGTAGCACGGCACCACGAGCGAAATCGTCGCCGCCCGCGCCGACTCCGGGCGACCCGTCCGAGGCAAAACAGTGTCCATGAGCCGAGCGTATCACGAAGGAATTTCGCCCGCAAGCCGAACCCCCGCGTCGGTCGCCCTCACGCAACGAAGTCGGCCCGCGGAGGTCGCTCCGCGGGCCGGGGGGGTTCGTTTTCGCCGGCGGGTTACGTGCCGTGTTCCCAGCTCTGGCCGTACTTCGACTGGTCGGCGGTCAGGGTGTCGATGGTGATGCCCATGCTCTTCAGCTTGGCCGTGGCGATGAACAGTTCGATCGACCGCGGCAGGTTGATGACCTTGTTTTCCAGCTTGCCCTTGTTCTGCACGCAGTACTCGGTGGCCAGGGCTTGCGTGGCGAACGACATGTCCATGACGCTGGCCGGGTGGCCCTCGGCGGCGGCCAGGTTGACCAGGCGGCCCGACCCGATGAGGTAGATGCGCTTGCCGGACTTGAGCTTGAACTCGTCCACTTCGTGCCGCACGCCGCTCACCTTGGAGGCGGTCAGGGCGTCGAGGGCGACGAGGTCGATTTCGATGTCGAAGTGGCCCGAGTTGCACACCATCGCGCCGTCCTTCATCGCCTCGAAGTGCTGCTTGGCGATGATGTGCTTGTTGCCGGTGACGGTGATGAACAGGTCGCCGACCTTGGCCGCCTCGGCCATCGTCGTCACCTGGAAGCCGTCCATCGCGGCCTCGAGCGCGGCGATCGGATCGACTTCGGTGACGATCACTTGCGCGCCCAGCCCGCGGACGCGGGAGGCGACGCCCTTGCCGCACCAGCCGTACCCGCACACCACGACCCGCTTGCCGGCGACGAGCATGTTCGTCGAGCGGATGACGCCGTCGATGGTGCTCTGGCCGGTGCCGTAGCGGTTGTCGAACATGTGCTTCGTCTCGGCGTCGTTCACCGCGATCACGGGAAACTGCAAGACGCCGTCCTTCTCCATCGCCCGCAACCGAATCACACCGGTGGTGGTCTCTTCCATGCTGCCGATGACTTGCTTCATCGCGGCCTTGCGGTCGTCGGCGCTCAGCGTCGTGGCCCACTCGCGGACTTGCGGGTGCACGTCGTCGAGGCGGTTCAGGGCGATGAAGACCATCGCGCTGACGAGGTCGGCCCCGTCGTCCATCGTGATGTGCGGGGAGTGCGACAGCGCGGCCGCGACGTGCTTGTAGTAGCTGTCGCCGTCCTCGCCGTGGATGGCGTAGACCGAGATGCCGAAGTCTTTCACCAGACTCGCGGCCACGTCGTCCTGGGTCGAGAGCGGGTTCGAGGCGATCAGCACGAGGTCGGCCCCGCCGGCCTTGAGCGCCCGCGCCAGCCCGGCCGTCTCGGCGGTGACGTGCAGGCACGCCGACATGCGCAGCCCCTTGAGCGGCTTCTCTTTTTCGAAGCGGGCGCGGATCTGTTGCAGGACCGGCATGTCCTGGTCGGCCCAGTCGATGCGCTTCTTGCCCTTCGCGGCGAGCGCGATGTCGGCAATGTCGTGCTTGACCAGTGCGGGAAGTGTCGCCGTCGCCATCGATGAACCCTCGGAGTGAACCGCCGGGCGACGCAGTGTCGGCCCGGCTCAGGAATCGCAGACCCCCGCCGTTTTACGGAGGGATATCGACCGTTCAACCGCACGCCGTGCGGAAAACCCAACCGGGGCGCGGAATTGTGTTGACGGCGGTCCGGCGAGCCAAGAGCGTCAGCGACTGGAGATCGAAGCAACTCCAGTCGCTGACG
>JANYHV010000396.1 GCA_025362195.1 Fimbriiglobus sp.
AAGACGCCGAAGTTGCGGAGTTCGATGCGGCCTTCGGTTTCGAGCGTCTCGATGATCGCGTCGAACGTCCACTGGACGATTTCCTTCGTGCGAAGCTGCGTCAAGTTGGCCCGATCGGAGATCTGCTTGACGATTTCCTTCTTGGTCACGGGTGGCGTCCTCGGTCGGTATCGGAATGAAAAGAAAGTCGCCGGCCCCGCCCGCACAAAGACTCGGTCTCCCGCGGGCAGCGGTGGCACGGTCGTCGGCCCCGTCTGGGTGGAAGTCTAAGTAGGGCAAGGACTAATGTCAAGCAGACCGCGGGGAACTTCCCGCCGCCGGGTCCGCCCAGCTACCCAACCGTGCCCGTGCGGGCAACCCACTTGACGACCGCCACCAGGGCAAGAACCAGGACCGGCGGGACCAGCACCCACTCGGGGGGAACGGCCAGAAATCGTCCGGCACCTGAGAGTTGTTGTGAGATCGTACCACTTGGCCGCGTCCGGCGTAAGGAATTTCTCAGGGCAATCGTCCGGCCCTCGAGTTGCGACTGCCCGAGCGCCCAGTCGCGGGCCAACAGTCGGCGTTGCGGCAGGCTCAGCATCCGCACGATCGCCAGTGGCGACGGCTGGCGGAAGACGGCGAACACGCGCGGGGCCAGCGGCGTGAGGTGCGGGGCGTCGAACCCGGGGTGCCGCACCGCCGCGTGGAACTGCCCGACGGCCACGTCGAGCGCGTACACCCGGCCGGGCGTGTCGAAGTCTTCGGTCGGGTTGCCGCAAAAGGTCCGCAAGCTCGCCCACGCCCGCAAGAGTTCGCGCAACGCCGCGACTTGCCGGTAGACCAGCCGGCGACTCGCGGCCGACAGCCCCGGCGGCAACGGCAAGTCCGGCGGCACCACCGCCGGGACCGTAACGTATTCGACGGCAACTCGCGCCGCCGGCCGGTCGGTCGGCGACGCGTCGAGTTGCTCGAAGCGCGCGAACGGGATCGGCACGTCCGGCTCGTCGTCCACGGCCTCCGCGTCGAGGACGACCGGAGTTACCGGCACCGGCACGGCGGGCGGCTCGCCGACGCGGGTGGACGGTTGCGGCGCGAGGTCGAAGGCCTCGAACTTCGGCAGTTGCGGCTTGGGCAAGACGAGCGTCTTCGCCAGGACGACGGGCGGCGCGGGGGCTACCGGAACCGTCGCGGGCCGGTGGTTGGCCACCGAGAGCATCGCCTGCGCGAGGCGGTTCATCCCTTCGGTGACGAGGTCCGGGTGCAACAATTGGTGCGGCCGCAGCCGGCTCATCAGATGCATCGCCCGGCGCTCGGCCTGGGCCGGGGTCGTTGCCCCGTCGCCGAGGAGTTCGCGGTCGGCCGGGGGCCAGGTGCCCGGCGGCAGGTCGAGCCACGAGCGGAGCAAGTCCGTGTTCAACCGCCGCCCTCCCGTGTGAAGCCGGCTTGTGAGCGCCGGCCGGTTTTGCTAAAACGCGCGGTACGACATCAGGAGTCCGGGACGATGCGCAACTTCTTGCGGGCGTTAAAGTACGCGTGGCCGTACCGCGTCCGGCTCATCATATCGCTCTTCGCCGCCCTGGCCGTCGCCGCCCTCTGGAGCCTCAACCTCGCGGCGATTTATCCCGTCCTCGAAGTCCTGTCCGAGAACAAGAACCTCCACCAGTGGGTGGACGAGCGCATCGTCTACTACCAGGACATCGCCGAGAACCCCGTCACGCGTCAGCACGTCGCCAACTTGCGCCGGGACAACGAGCGCTTCCGACTCCTCCCGACCGACTCCGCGATCGAGGACAAGCTGCGCGACAACACCAAGTCGCTCGCGGCCGAAGAGGGCAAGCTGCACGAGGCCGAATCGAAGCTGTTCTACCGGCTGTGGCTCAAGGCCCACGTCATTCGGTACATGCCCCAGGGCCGCTTCGAGACGTTTGCCTGGATCATCGGCGGCATCATCGTCGGCATGACCCTGAAGGGCTTTTTCGAGTTCTGGCAGGACTTGCTCGTGGGCAGCGTCGTGAACCGGTCCGTCCTCACGCTCCGCAACCGCTTCTACCGGTCGATCATTTCCCAGGACTCCCGGCAACTCCAGCAGACCGGCACGCCCGAGTTGATGGCCCGCGTCACGAACGACGCCGAGCAGGTCGGCAACGGCATGAAAGTGCTGTTCGGCAAGATGGTCGTCGAGCCGTTCAAGATGGTCGGCTGCCTCGTCATGGCGTGCTCGATCTCGTGGCAACTGACCATCCTGTTCATGGTCCTCGTCGTCCCCGCAGTCGTGTCGCTGGCCCGCATCAGTCGGATGATGAAGAAGGCCGCGCGGAAAGTGCTCGAAAAGATGTCGGGCCTGTACAAGATCGTCCGCGAGACCTTCGACGGCATCAAGGTCGTGAAGGCCTTCACCAGCGAACCGGCCGAGCGTCGCCGCTTCGCCCAGGCGACCGAGGACTATTACCGGCGGACCATGCGGGTCATCCAACTCGACGCCTTCACGGGGCCGGTCGTCGAAGTCCTGGGAATCGCCGCGGTCAGCCTGGCGCTTTTGGCCGGCGCGTACCTCGTGCTCCAGGGGGAGACGCGGATCTTCGGCATGCGCATGGTGAGCGAGCCGATGAGCTTCCAGACGCTCATCATGCTCTACGCCTTCCTGGGCATGATCGCCGACCCGGTGCGGCGGTTGTCGAGCGTGTACACCAAGATTCAAGTCGGGGCCGTCGCGGCCGACCGCGTGTTCGCCGTCCAGGACCGCGAGCCGACCATCACGGCGAACGCCCGCGGGCCGAAGCTGAAGCCGCACGCCGAGTCGATCGAGTTCCGCAACGTCTGCTTCAGTTACGCCCCCGGCCAGGACCCGGGCACCCTCACCGGCGTCAACCTGCGCGTCCTCGCCGGCGAGACGATCGGCATCGTCGGGGCCAACGGGTGCGGCAAATCGACCCTGCTCGCGCTGCTCCCGCGGCTGTTCGACCCGGACCACGGGTCGGTGTACGTGGACGGCGTGAACGTCCGCACGGCCGGCCTGCGCAGCCTCCGCCGGCAGATCGGGCTGGTCACCCAGGACACGGTCCTGTTCAACGACACCCTCGCCGCGAACATCGCCTACGGCAAGCCCGGGGCGACGGCCGACGAGATCGAGGCGGCCGCGAAAAAGGCATTCGCGCACGAGTTCATCGTCGAGAAGCCGCACGGATACCAGGAACTCGCCGGCGACCACGGCAACCAGCTCTCCGGCGGCCAGAAGCAGCGCGTCGCCCTGGCCCGCGCGATCCTGCGCGACCCGCGCATCCTCATTCTCGACGAGTTCACGAGCCAGATCGACACCGAGAGCGAGGCGAAAATCCAGGCCGTGCTCCGCGAATTCGTCCGCGGCCGCACGACCTTTTTGATCACGCACCGGTTCAGCACGCTCGAACTCGCCGACCGCATCGTCGTCATGGAAGCCGGGCGAATCCTCGACGTGGGTACCCATGCCGAACTCCTCAAGCGGTGCGACGCCTACCGCCGGCTCAGCGAAGCCGGCGGCGACGGCCCGCGCCTCGCCGACACGGCCGCGTGACGTGCTGAACTCCGGGTCGAACTCCGGGCGCTGACGCTTCCGGCTCGCCGGTCTACGATATTAGCGTGAACACACTGCCCGCCGAACTTTCGTCCGCTCCCGGCCTGTGCGTCGTCCTTCCCCTGCACAACGCCGCCGGCGTCACGCTGGCGGTCATCGACGGCTGGCGCGAGACCTTGCGCACGCTGAAAATCGCGCACGAAATCGTCGTCGTCAACGACGGCAGCACCGACGGCACCGCCGCCCGCCTCGAAACCCTGACCGACCCGGCCGTCAAAGTTTTGACGCACGCCGCCCGCCTCGGCAGCGGGGCGTGCCTGCGGGCGGCACTCGCCGCGTCGTCGTACGAGTTGATCCTGCACACCGCCGCCGACTACCCGTACACCCCGGGCGACGTGGCCGTCTTCCTGGAGCGCATCGACGCGGCCGACGAGCGGATGGAGGGCGTCAAGGCGTCGCTCGTCGCCGGGTGCCGCACCGGCCGGCCGGTCCCGGGATTTTGGAAGGCCGTCGGCGTCGTCTACCGTTCCTTCCTCCGTTACGCCCTGGGCATCCCGACGGAACCGCTGCGCGGCTGGCTCGGCTTCGGCGAACACCTGCGGTCGTGGACGGCCTGGGTCGTCTACGGCGTGCCGTTCCTCGACCCGAACTGTGCGTTCAAACTCTACCGGCGGTCGGCGCTCGACCGCTTCCCGGTCCAGTGCGACGGCGACAAGGTCCACGTCGAGTTGGCCGCGAAACTGACGTTTTTGACGAGCCTGATCGACGAGGTGCCGCTGACGCCGAAGCCGGACGCGGTGCCGGCGGTGTCGTGGCGCGAGCGGAAATCGTTCTTCCGGCACCCGATCTTCTACCCGCCGGCCGGACTGATCCCCGCGCCGCAAATCGTCGCGGCGGACCCCGTGGCCGTTGAGGTGCCGGCCGCGCCGGACCCCGCCGGCGTGCCGTGAGCAAGCCCCGCTACCTCTTCGTGACCGGCCGTTTGGCGGAGCCGTCGTTGCGGCGGACGCTGGGCGAACTCGCCGGGCCGTGCGGCTTCGAGGCCGAAGTCGCCGTCATGCCGATCACCGTCGCGGCGCTGCTCACGACCGAGTGGATCGCCCGCCGGCTGGTCGTGCCCGACGGCGTCGAGCGGGTCATCCTGCCCGGCTTCGTCCGCGGCGAGTTGGCCGACATCGAGCGGCTGACGCCCGCCCCGGTCGCGCGCGGCCCGAAGGACCTGCGCGACCTGCCCGAGTTCTTCGGCAAGAAGTCCGGGCCGCCGCAGGGGTACGGCACCTACGACATCGAAATCCTCGCCGAGATCAACCACGCCCCGCAGTTGAGCCTCGACCAAATCCTCGGCATCGCCCGCCGGCACCGCGCGAACAACGCCGACGTGATCGACCTCGGCTGCGACCCCGGGGGCACCTGGGCCAGCGTCGGCGACGCGGTCCGCGCGCTCAAGGCCGACGGCCACCGCGTCTCGGTGGACACGTTCAACCCCGTCGAAGTCGTCGCCGCGTTGGCGGCCGGCGCGGAACTCGTGCTGAGCGTCAACGGGTCGAACGCCGCCGCGGCCTGCGACTGGCAGCAGTGCTACCCGGGCGTCGAAGTGGTCGCCATGCCGGACACGCCCGACGACCTGGCGAGCCTCGACCGCACGGTCGCACTGCTCACGAAGCACGGCGTCAAGCACCGCCTCGACGCGATCCTCGAACCGATCGGGTTCGGCTTCGCCGCGTCACTCGGCCGGTACCTCGAAGTCCGCCGCCGGTACCCCGACGCGGCGATGATGATGGGCGTCGGCAACCTCACCGAGTTGACCGACGTGGACTCGGCCGGGGTCAACGTGGTGCTCGCCGGCTTCTGCCAGGAGGCGGGGATTCGCAGCGTTTTGACGACCGAGGTCATCAACTGGGCGCGGTCGGCCGTGCGCGAGTTCGACATCGCCCGCCGGCTGGTTTACCACAGCGTGACGAACCGCGTGCTGCCGAAGAAAGTCGAGCGCGGGCTGGTGATGCTGCGCGACCCGAAGGTCCACGAACTCGGGGACGCGGCGCTGGCCGAACTCGCGGCGAAGATCGCCGACCGCAACTACCGGATTTTCGCCGAGCGGGGCGAGGTCCACGTCATGAACGGGACGGTCCACCTGCACGCCGCCGACCCGTTCGACCTGCTGGCGAAGCTCACGGCGGCCGACCCGAAGCTCGACGCCTCGCACGCCTTCTACCTCGGCTACGAGATGGCCAAGGCGGTGACGGCGCTGACCCTGGGCAAGAACTACGTGCAGGACCAGGCGCTGAGTTGGGGCTTCCTGACGCGGCCCGAAGTGATCCACCGCGGCGGCGACGCCGTACATTAGTGGGATGCCCGCCGTGACCCCCCGACCGCCCGCCCGCACGCCCCTGGTGCTCGAACTGCGGCCCGCCCCCGACCCCTGGGCGACGGCCCGCCGGCTGGCGCACCTGCCGCACCTGGCCTTCCTCGACTCGGCCGAGAACGACACCGACCCCGGCCGGTACTCCTACGTCACCGCCGACCCCCTGTTGTGGACCGAGCAGCGGACCGACGACGACGACGCGGACGACGCCTTCGCGCTCGCCGCCGACTGGCTGAACGACGGCCGGAGTGACACCGTCTCCGGCCTGCCGCCGTTCCAGGGCGGCCTCCTCGGCCTGTTCGGGTACGGCTTGCACCGCCGGCTCGAAGCCATTCCCGCGAGCCGCTTCGACGAGTTCGCGGTGCCCGATGTCGCCTACGGGCTGTACGACTGGGTCGTCAGTTTCGACCACCACGCCGGCCGCGCCTGGCTCATTTCGACGGGCCGCGACATCCCCCGGCCGGACGGCCCCGGCGACCACGCCGCCGCCCGATTGCGACAAGTGCAAGCCTGGCTCGCCGGGCCGACGCCCGCCCTGCCCCGCCTCAACCACCTCGACCCGTTGGGCGTGTTGGCCCCGCAATACCCGCTGGCCGGCTTCCCGAACGTGACGAGCAACTTCAGCCGCGCCGGCTACCTCGACGCCGTGCGGCGGGCGGTCGAGTACGTCCACGCCGGCGACTGCTTCCAGGTGAACATTTCGCACCGGCTGCTCGCGCCGCTGACCGACCACCCGCTCGCGCTGTACGACCGCCTGCGCCGCCGCAACCCCGCCCCGTTCGCCGGCTACCTCGACCTGGGCGACTTCCAACTCGTCAGCGCGTCTCCCGAGCGCTTCCTCGAAGTCGATCCGGCCGGGCACGTCCGTTCGCGGCCGATCAAAGGGACGCGGCCGCGCGGCCGGACGCCCGCGGAGGACGCCGCCCTGGTCCTCGACTTGACGACCAACCCGAAGGACCGGGCCGAGAACGTGATGATCGTCGATTTGCTCCGCAACGACATCGGCCGGGTCGCCGAGTTCGGGTCGATGGCCGTGCCCAAGGTGTGCGAGCTGGAAAGTTACCCGTTCGTCCACCACCTCGTGTCGGAGGTCCGCGGCACCCTCCGCCCCGGCCTGTCGCCGCTCGACCTGTTGCAAGCCGCCTTCCCCGGCGGGTCGGTGACCGGCGCGCCGAAGGTCCGCGCGATGGAGATCATCGCCGAACTCGAACCGACGGCGCGCGGCGCGTACTGCGGCAGCCTCGGGTTCGTCAGTTTCGACGGGGCGACCGACACGAACATTTTGATCCGCACCTTCACCGCCGGCCGCGGTCACGTCCAGTTCCCCGTCGGCGGCGGCATCACGGCCGACAGCGACCCGGCCGCCGAGTACGACGAGACGCTGCACAAGGCCGCCGGCCTCTTGAAGGCACTCGACCCATGATCCTGGAAGGACTCGTCACCACGACCGACGCCGACGGTCGTCCGCACCTCGCCCCGATGGGGCCGGCCGTCGATGCCGCGATGCGCACCTTCCGCCTGCGACCGTTCCCGACCTCGGCGACGTACCAGAACCTCGTGCGCGACGGCCAAGGCGTGCTGCACGTGACCGACGACGCCGCCTTGATCGCCCGCGCCGCGCTGGGCAAGGTGTCGCCCTTCCCGCCGACGCGGCCGGCGCGGCACGTCCGCGGTTGGGTGCTGAGTGACGCTTGCCGTGCGTTCGAGTTCCGCGTCACGAGCATCGACCCGAGCGCGGCCCGGGTCGAGATCGTCGCCGAGGTCGTCCACGCCGAAACCCTGCGGGAATTCTTCGGGTTCAACCGGGCGAAGCACGCCGTCGTCGAGGCGGCCATCCTCGCCACGCGCTTCCACCTGGTGCCGTCGGCCGAAGTCGCGGCCGAGTTCCGCAAGCTGCGCGTGATCGTCGAAAAGACCGGCGGCCCCGCGGAACTCGACGCGATGGCCTTCCTCGACGACGCTCTCCGCCAGTACGAGGAGGCCGCACGATGACCCGCGTCTCGGCCCCGACCCGCCTGCACTTCGGCCTCCTCCACGTCCCCGCGTGCGGTGCGAGTGACACCACGGTGTCACCGCGTCGGTTCGGCGGGCTGGGGCTGATGCTCGCGTCGCCGCGCGTTGTCATTCGCGTCGAGCGCGTGGGCGAATGGTCGAGTGCCGGGCCGTCGGCCGGTCGGGCGGAGGCGTTCGCGCGGCACGTCGCGCCGGCGGAATCGTGCTTCCGCGTCGTCGTCGAGGAGTGCCCTGCGGAGCACTCGGGGCTGGGCGTCGGCACGCAACTCGGCCTCGCCGTCGTCGAGGCGGTGCGCCGCGAACTCGACCTGCCCGACGTGACTGCCGTCGAACTCGCCGGGTTGGCCGGCCGCGGCGAGCGCTCGGCGATCGGCGTCCACGGCTCCCGTTCCGGCGGCTTCCTGTTCGACGCGGGCAAGTTACCCGGCCAGGCCGTCGGCACGATTCTGGCGGCCGTGCCGTTCCCGGACTGGCCGGTGCTCCTGTTCCGCCCGGCGGGAAACGCCCCGTGGTCCGGCGACGCCGAACGCCACGCCTTCGCCCGCCACCGGTCCGCGTCGGCCGAAGTCGGTGCGCGGCTCGCCCAACTCGCGCTGGCGGGCGTCTGGCCGGCCCTTCTCGACGGCGATTACGATCGGTTCGGCGACGCGCTGCACGAGTACAACCGCGTCGCCGGGGAGCCGTTCGCGGCCGACCAGGGCGGGGCTTACGCGTCGCCGGCCATCGCCGGGACGGTGGCGAAACTCCGGGGGTTGGGCGTGAAGGCGTCCGGGCAGTCGTCGTGGGGGCCGACCGTTTTCGCCATCTGTGCGTCGGTCGCGGAGGCCGAATCGGTGCGGGAACAACTGCTTGAAGCGTCGCCGGAATTGGACGTGGTGCTCACGACGGCGGACAGCTCCGGCCGCACGTTGGGGTCAGAGTAGTCGGGTCACGGCGACGAGGAACACGTCGGCGGCCAGGACCAGGAGCGTACAGATTACGACACTCGTCGTCGCCGCCCGGCCGACGCCTTCGGCCCCGATCCGCGCGGTCAACCCGACGTAGCAACTCGACACGCCGACGAGCCAGCCGAAGACGAGGGTCTTGGCCGCCGCCGGCAACACGTCGCCGAGCCGGAGTTCCGCGAGCACGGCCGTTTCGTACTTGCGCCAGGTCGTTTCCCCGGTGAGCAGTTCGGCGGCGAAGCCGCTCCCCAGCGCGAGCGCCGCCGTCAAGACGTGGAGGACCGGGACGCTGACGACGCAGGCGAAGACGCGCGGGGCGACCAGCCAGCGCCGCGGCGACACGCCGAGGATTTCGAGGGCGTCGAGTTGTTCGCTGGCCCGCATCGCGGCGAGTTCGGCCCCGATGCTCGCGCCGGTCCGCGTCGCCACAATCAACCCCGCGCCGACCGGCGCGAGTTCGAGTAACACCGCGGCCGCCAGCACCGTCGGGAGTAAGTCGGTCGCCCCGGCGGTGCGCTCAAGAACGCCGCGGGTCTGCATCCAGATGACGGCCCCGAGCGCCAGGCCGAGCACGGCGACCAGCGGCAGCGCACCGAGGACGACGGCCGCGACGGGGCGGAGCCAAAAGGCGGGCCGCACGGAAATCGCCGCGGTGGGGAGGAGCGAACGGCAGGCGAACGCCGCCCAGTGGCCGACTTCGGCGAGCGGGCCGATCACGCCTTCACCGCCGCCCAGGTCCAGTGACGGTCCGATGTCATCGTCACGCTCGCCGCCGGGAAGCCGTGGACGGCGACGAGGCCGCGAACTTCTTCGACGGTCAAGGCGGCGTGCAGCGACTCGGCGAACATTTTCCGCTGCTGGGGGTTGGCCCCGCCGGCGTAAGCCTCGACCTGGCTTTCGAGCGTCGGCAAGTCCACCGGCCGGGCCAGGTCGCGGACGAAGATCACGCCCCCGGGGCGGCAGACGCGGACCATTTCGGCGACGACGACTTCGGGTTCGGCGATGTGGTGGACGATGCTGTTCGAGATGACCGCCGGGAACTCCCCGTCGGCGAAGGGTAAGTTGCGGGCGTTGACGACGCGGGTGGCGATGCGGTCGAACATCTCGGCGACTTTGACGTTGAACGCGGCGAGGCGGATCATCGCGGCCGCGGCGTCAACGGCGACGATCGACAGGCCGGGCACCCAGCGGGCGAGTTCGATCGGGATGAGGGCGGTACCGGTGCCGACGTCCAGGACCGGGCCGCGGAGTTTGGGCACAAAGGTGATGAATCCGGACACGAACGCCCAGTTGACGGCGGCGTGGTCCATCGCGTCGTAGTCGGCGGCTTCCCACGCGGTGTCCATCACCTCGGGTTCCAAAACGCGGTCGAGCATGGGCGATCTTTACTCGGCGAGGGCGAAGAGTTCGGCCGGTTCGTCGTCCCACTCGCCGCGGCGGTGGGCCTGTTCGGTGTGGCAGGCGTCGAGCAGCGCGAACCGGAGGTCGTAATCGTTCAGTCCGCCGCGGTCCCAGGCGAGGACGACGCGGGACGTGGCGGGGTTCAGCCGGGCGACTTTGGCGAGCCAGCAAATGCCCGCCTCTTCGCCCAGGTGGACCGTCCGCGGGTGGTGCCAGGCGATGTGCGACGCGATGCACCCCTGCGGCACGGCCCGGGCGAACGTCCCGTGGATCAGGTACGGCGAGCCGGCTTCGAGCATGGACGTGAGCCGGGCGAGGCCCGTTTCTGAGACGTTGGGCAACCAGACGGCGCGGAACTCGGCAATCGCTTCACGGGTCGCCATTGTCAGTCTCCTCGTCGGGCGGCGCTATCTCAGCGCGACCCTCGGCTGCGAGTTCATGGTGGGCAATAATGTTTGTCAGCCCGGAATCCGACCCGGTGGCTGTTGGGGGACTATCGCACGCCGATAATTTGTCTCAACCCCGTCGAACCGTGGTTCGTGGACGGGGGCAGTGGCGACAGGCAGGGCATCATAGAGGCCAGCTTTTCGCCCTGTCAAGCCCCCGAAATCCGCCGCCCGAACCGATTCCCGGAAGGCCCCCGATCCGACTCCCGGAAGGCTAGCGCGGAAACGCACTTAGGGCGAGTGCGTCCGGCGAACTATTTCGCCCGACACGTGGGGAGTTTTTAGTCGCCTCTCGACTTGGAAAATTTGTGTCGCATGGACCGCAGCAAGACAAACGTCATGGCGACTGTTTGAAACGACCAAGTGTAGGATCGCTTCCGGCGGCAAGTCGCAAGGAGCGGACTGAGATGCGAGGGCAGAAGTGTCGTGCCGAATTGAGAATTAAACGGTCCCGGCCGCCACGTGACGGCAACCGGGACCGCGGGGCGGACGTTACTTCGCCTTGTTGTCGATGTGTTCCGGGCGGAGCGACCGGACCCAGGCCCCGGCGACCCACATTTCACTTTCGGAGATCGCTTTGAGTTCTTTTTCGAGCGACTCGCGGTAGTCCTTGCGCGAGTTCGCTTCGAGCACGACGCGGGTTTCCTCGCCGGACTTGACCGACTCGTACAGTTTCTCGAACACCGGCTTGCTGGCGTCCTTGAACTTGCCGAACCAGTCGAGGGCACCCCGTTGGGCGGTCGTCGAGCAGTTGGCGTACATCCAGTCCATACCCTTCTCGGCGATCAGCGGGTACAGGCTCTGCGTCGCCTCTTCGACCGTCTCGTTGAAGGCTTCGGACGGGCTGTGGCCGTTAGCCCGCAGCACTTCGTACTGGGCCAGCCAGAGGCCGTAGATCGCGCCCATGAGCACGCCGCGCTCGCCGGTCAGGTCGGAGAAGACTTCCTTCTCGAAGTTGGTCTCGAACAGGTACCCCGAGCCGATGGCGACGCCCAGGGCCAGGCAGCGCTCGCGGGCGCGGCCGGTGTAATCCTGGTGGATGGCGAAGCTCGAATTGATCCCGCGGCCTTCGAGGAACAGCCGGCGGACCGTCGTGCCCGACCCCTTGGGGGCGCACAGGATCACGTCGATGTCCTTCGGCGGGATCACGCCGGTCTGGTCGTGATAGACGATCGAGAAGCCGTGTGAGAAGTACAGCGCCTTGCCGGGGGTCAGCAGCGGCTTCAACCGCGGCCACATCTCCTTCTGGCCGGCGTCGGAGAGCAGGTACTGGACCACGGTCCCCTTGGCGGCGGCCTCCTCCGGCTCGAACAGCGTCGTGCCGGGCACCCAGCCGTCCTCGAGGCACAGGTCGTAAGCCTTGCCGCCTTTGCGCTGGCCGACGATCACCGTCACGCCGTTGTCGCGCATGTTCTGCGACTGCCCACGGCCCTGGACGCCGTAGCCGAGCACGGCAACCACTTCGTCCTTGAGGATCGCCTTGACGCGCTCCGGCGGGTAGTCCTTGCGCTCGACGGCGGTCTCGGTGATCGACCCGATCTTCAACTCTTTCATGGCACAGTCTCCGGTTCAGTCACGGGCGTGGCGTCACGACTCCGGGTCAGCGTAACGGGCGGGTATCTTCGCGTCAAGAGACTTGACGCGAAGATTCTCGCGCTTAAACTGCACCGCATGAAGACCCCGCCGGACACCGTCGACGCGCTGATCGAGGCCTGGCGGCGCGTCCGGCCGGACCTCGTGACGCAGCCGCTCGAGGTCGTCGGCCGGGTCATCGTGCTGGCGAAGTCGCTCGAACGCAGCGTCGAAGTCGCCCTCGCCCCGCACAAGCTCAGCCTCGGCCAGTTCGATATCCTCGCCACGCTCCGCCGGCAGGACGGCGGCATGACCCCGTCGCAACTGCTGAGAAGTGTCGTGCTGTCGTCGGGCGGGATGACGAACCGGCTCGACCGGCTCGAGCAGGCCGGCTGGATCGTCCGGCAGGCCGACCCCGGCGACCGCAGGGGGGTGATCGTGGTCCTGACGCCGGCGGGCCGCCAGGCGATCGACGCGGCGACCGACACCCGCTTCGCCGAGGCCGCCGGCTCCGCCCCGCCGCTCACGCCGAAGGAGACGCAACAGCTCGCGGAGCTACTACGCCGCTGGCTCAACGGCGTCGAGGCGGTGCAGAAATGACACTGTTATCGAAAGCCGGATTTACCGCAGAGGGCACAGGAGGGCGCGGAGAAAAGCCAAGACGAGAAAGGCACCAAACCGTGCTAAAAACCACTCGGCGACAGGTTGCCATCGCAGGGGACAGTCCACTCGAAAACCCACTCGCCTTTCGGTTTTACTCGGTATTGGCCTTTCTCCGCGCCCTCCTGTGCCCTCTGCGGTGAACTGGTCCTCCTTGAGCAAGCTCACTGCTCGACCACGTCGTCGAGCTTCGAGATGGCGACCACGTCGGCGCGGGACACCAGGATGCGCTTGCGGTTGCGCTTGATCCCCGTGGCGACCGACGCGGCGACGTAGTTTTCCCGCGAGGTCTCGGTGTCGCGCAGGTCGTGCATGTCGGCGTTGCGCAGTTCGAGGAAGTGGTCATCGACCTTGCGCAGCGTCCCGAGGCAGACGAAGTGGCTGCGGAAGTCGAGGACGACCTTCTGGTCGAGGAACTCCTCCAGCATCGCCCTACCCCCCCACGCGGTTCCGTCAGACTGATGAAATCATAGTCGCGGCGCGGCGGCCGGGGGAAGTCGGATTCCCGCGGCCCGGCCACTTGCGGTATACCTACCCCACGGTCAGCGATTCGGCACGGGGGCGGTTGCGTGAGTCAGCGGCGGTTCGGATGCGTCATGCTCGTCACGGCGGCCTGCTACCTTGTGATCGGCGCGCTGCTGCCGCCGCTCGACGACGAGCTGTACTACTGGTGCTGGGCGCAAACCCCGCAACTCAGCTACTTCGACCACGCCCCGCTCTCCGGCTGGTTCGTCGCCGCCTCGACGGCGGTGTTCGGCGACAGCGTCCTGGCGATCCGCCTGCCGGCGATCGTCACGTCACTCGTCGTGGTCGGCTGCCTGGGCAAGCTCATGCAACCGGCGACGCTGTGGCCGTGGGTGATCCTGACGCCGCTGTTCACCTTCGGCGCGGTGCTGCTGACGCCCGACACGCCGCTGTTGCTGTTCTGGACGCTCTACCTCGTCTGGCTCATCGCGGCGCACCGCCGGCTCACGCCGAGACCGGGCGAAGTCGGCCGCATCCCGCCGGCGCTGTGGCTCCTCGGGGGCGTGCTGCTGGGCTGCGGGGCGCTCGGCAAGTACACGATGGCGCTCACCGTGCCGGGGAGCTTCGTCAGCTTCCTGTTGGCGGCCCCACGACGCTGGCGGGCCTGGCTGCCGGGGTACGTCGCGCACGGCCTCGTGTCGTTGGTGTTGTTCACGCCGGTGATCGTTTTCAATTACCAGCACGACTTCGTGCCGATCCGCTTCCAGTGGGCGCACGCCACGGCGTCGGACTCGGTCTGGTGGAGGACGGCCCCGGAGTTCCTGGGCATCCAGATACTGCTCTTCGGGCTACTGCCGCTGGGGCTGTTGCCGTGGACGCTGCTCAACCTGCGCGCGCTGACGCGCGACCCCCGGCTGCGGGTGTGCGCGGCCCTCTACGCCGTGCCGTTCAGCTTCTTCGTGTACAAGTCGTTCCGCGGGCCGCTCGAAGGCAACTGGGCGCTCGCGGCCTACCTCGGCTTTTGGCCGGTCGCCGCTCACTGGCACGGCACTGTCTGCCCGCCGCGCCTGCGGCTACTCGCGCGCGTCGTCGGCCTCGGCGTGCCGTTCGCGGTGGTGATCGGGGCGGCGATCCACCTGGCGCGGCCGCTCGACTTCGTGCCGATCGCCGGGGACCGCATCACCCGGCAGGCCCCGCGCCTGGAGGCGGTGCGGCTCGGCGCGGAGGCGGTCCGGCGCGACGGCCGGCCGCTGCCGGTGTTCACGCCGACCTACCAGATGACGGCCCTGCTGCGGTACTACGGCGTCGACGCCCGGCAGATGTACGCCGACGAGGGCGAGCTGGTGCCCGGCCACACGCGGCCGAGCCACTTCACGATGCCGCCGCAGTCGCACTTCGACTGCGACGAGTTTTACGTCTGGAACGAGGAGCCGCTGCACAGCGCGATGGCCCGCGGCCTCGAACCGGCGGTGGTGCTGGGGTCGTTCCCGGTGGTCGTGCGGGGCGTCGAGGTGTCGGGCTACCGGCTGATGTACTACCGGCGGCTCAAGCCGGGGGAGCCGGACAGCACACCGCGGTAGTGCCGGCCGTAGGTCGGTCTGGTCTTCTGTAGCCGGTCGCTTCGAGGCCGGTCTTACTCCCACCGGCCGGAGCCCTCGCCCC
>JANYHV010000442.1 GCA_025362195.1 Fimbriiglobus sp.
CGCTTCGGGTGACCGGAGGCCGCCTCGGAGGGCGGCGCGCTCGGCGTCCGTCAGGTCGCGGACGAACAGTGGTGGCTTCATCCCGTTAGAGTACGGGCCGACGAGACGAATCACAGGATGTCACCTGGAACTGCACTAGGCGTCAAGCTGCGCTCGCTGGTCGAACTCGAGGGCCGGTTGCTCGACCTCGAAGACCGCGTCAAGCAGTCGCCCCCCGACGCGGCGTCCGGCCGGGGGGCCTACCCGTGAGCACTCCCGGCGGCTGGAACCGCCGGCTGGACAAGCTGCAGGCGGCGCTGCCCGAGCCGCCGGCGGGGTCGCCGTACTGGCACGACTCGTTCGCCCGCCTGGGCTACGCCTTCCGGGTGGGGGACCGCGAGCCCGACTACGCCGCCGCGATCCGGGCCTACGGCGATCTGCGGCCGCCCTACGGCGACGAGGCCCAGCGGTTGCACGGCCACCTGTGCGAGCTGATCGGCCGCGCCGCGGACAAGACGCCGCCGTGCTCGGCCGCCGAGTTCGCCGTCTTGGCGGCGTGGCTGGCTGATCACGGGGACGCCCTGCCCACGGTCAACGGGTGGAAGAACGACCTCGACCTCGGGGACGGCGCGACCACGACTCTGTCCGACTTGACGTGGCGGGCCGGGCAGCGGCCGAACGCCGCCGGTAGCGGCAAGGTGGCCGAGACGATCCGCAAGTTGATGACACGCTACGGCAAGTGCCCCGCGCCCAAGGCCAGACCCGTCGAAGGCGCGGCCTTGGAGAACGGGGGTCCGTCCTCGTCAGCGTGGGTGCCGTCGGCGATCCGCGACAACTCGGAAGGATAAAAAGAACGAGCCCCGACGGTCGGGTCGAGCGGATGACCGTCTGCCCAGGGGTGAGATCCTCTGTGGGTTAACGTAGCGGTGGCAAAAAATTTCGCTGCCAGCTGCCCGTCTCGCGCCCGCCAACAGTTCAGAGGAGAATTCAAGGCCAGTCCGGTAAACTATTCCCCTCCTGCTTCTTTGGCGTTGTGGTTCCTGGCCCAGCAGTAGGGTTAATCGGAGAAATGCCACAGGCTCGCGGTGCCTGAGGTGCAGACGGTGTTCGCATTCCTGATTGAACGCCAGTCGTCGGATGAGGCCGAGGTAGTCCACTGGACAGCGTGGGCGGAACCACCGCGCGAAGGAGAGCCACGCCCAACCCCATACGCAGTTACATTGACACAGTTTTGAGGTTCTTCAGTTCAGGTGGTCGCCTCCCGCAGTTCGGAAGACACGCCCAAAATCTCCACAGTCCGGCCGAACGATCTTCGGCTCGGCACAAGGGAGTTTGTCCGGGCCATTGCCCACGACATGTAGTGGCCGGCGAGCGACTCGTGTTGGGACATGACGTACTCCGCGGGGATGTCGTCGCCGGTCGAGAGCTTATTGCGGCCCGTGTCTAAAACAGCCCCTCCAATCCCGGCAAGTCGCCGCTGCCGGCGCGGTTCAACTGGTCGAGTAGCGTGAGCACCCCGGAGAGTGCGTAGTCGGGGCGCTCGTCGTAGCAGACGCGTTTCAAGTCGCGTAGCCCGAGGACGGCGTACTTCTCGAACATCTCGACCCGCTCGACCTGGCGCTCGGCCGCGAGGACGGCCAAGTCCTCCCGCGTCGCGGCGGCGAGCGCCTCGATGAACGCCTCGTCGTCGCCGAAGACGCTCAGGCGGATGCCCTCGCCGAACTGCTCTACTTCGAGGCCGTCCAGCTCATCGCGGTGCAGGGCGAACCCGACCGCGGCGGCGAACATCAGCCCTTTCTGCTTGCTCTCGAACACGCCGTCGTCCTTGAGTCGGTCGAGGACGTTGTCCGGCTCGTCTTTGGGGGGTCGTACGCGCTCTCTCATAGCGTCACCTCGCGAATGGTGGTCCAGTCAGTCATGGCGTCCGGTTCGGCGACGACATAGTCGAATTTCTGGCCGGCAAACGGGATCGACACCCCCTCGTCGCCCTTGCCAGGGACGTGGAGTTCGAGCACGTAGGCGGCCCCCACGGCCGTCCGGAGGGCCGCCTCGACTTCGCCAGACCACTGGTCGTAGCTGCTCAGCAGCACGACTTGGGGCACGACGCCGCGGAGGCCGCCGGGGACGGCCCGCTTGAAGTGCTTGTCCATCGTGGCGAACGGCGCGTCCATGACCAGGGGGTAGTCGCCGCCCTGGAACATAGGGACGCGCTGGCCCGCGTCCGCCTTCTGCTTCGCCTCGACGCCGATCTCCTTGGCGAGCTTGATGAGCGCGGAGACGAAGCACAGCGCGAGTACCCGTAAGTTGGCGGACGAGGGGGCCGACGTGGTCCACTGGCTGTCCGGCCCCAACTCCTTGATGCTGAGCTGGAATTCCGGCGTGAACTCGACCTGGCGGGCGAGTTGGGCGACCTTCTGCCAGTTAGCCTGGAGCTGCTTGTTGAGGTAGCCCTGCACGATGGCCAGCCACCCCTCGCGCATCGCGACCAAAGCGGCCCGGACGTGCTCGGTCGAGTCGTACCGCCTCTGGATGGCCCCGGTCTTCACGTTGTCTTTCACAAGCCGGGCGAGGTCGGCCCGAAGTTTGGCGAGTCGCCCCTCAATGGCAGCGACGACGCCCCCCGCCTCCGCGACTTCGATGCTCGCCTTCGTGATGTCGTCGTTCACGACCCGAAGCTTCTTCTGAAGCGCGTCCAGTTCCTTGATGCCGAAGTCTCGCCCAGCCAACTCCGACTTGATAGCCGAGAGCTGCTCCTCGGCCTGGCGGACCGCGACGCGGGACTCGGCCCAGGCAGTGCGGAGCCGGTCGCAGTCCTGGACGAAGCGACCCCGCCGCGACAGGAAGCCGCGGGCGGTGTTGCGGAACTCGTTGACGTTCTCTTCCATCGCCGCCAGGCCTTCGGCCCCCCGCCACTTCAGCAAACAAGCGCGGGCGTCGTCGTCAAGTGGCCGACCGCAGACGCAGTCGCCGCGCTCAAGCAGGTCCTCGACGAACGTCGGCTTGATCTTGGTCGGGATCTCGCCGCGCTTAACCGCCTCTTCGGCGAGCTTTAGCGGCTGGGCGAACACCTCGTCGGCCCGCCAGAGGAAGCCGTCGCGCGAGATCGCCGTGGCGAGCGCCTTGCGGGCCTCCTCTTCCTGTTTCTCGGACGACGCCTTGCGGTCCTCCGCCCGGAGTCGGGCTTCGATCAGGCGGCGCGGCTCCTCCGACTCGGCCAGATGCCGCTCGATCACCTCCCGCTGGCCCCTCAGGGCGAGGTCGTTCTGCTTGGCGGTCTCCAGCCGAGTGCCCGCGGCTTCTAGGTCCCCCTCCGCCGCCTCGATGTCGTCGGTGAACACCTTCTCGCCGCCGACGGCGATGTTCGCGAGTTCCCGCCCGAAGTCCTTGCCGACCGTCTTCAAGTGGCTGATGGCCTGGTCGAGCAGCGTGACGTTCAGGAACTCGGTGACGCCCTTCTTGAGCCTGGGCTGCGCCTCCTGCAGCGCGAGGTCCTCCATGTCCTCCCCGCGGAAGAAGAAGAAGCCGCTCAGCCCCCGCGGTAGCATCTGCTGGACGAATTGGATCGCGTCCGGCGCGGCCGTCGTGACGCCTTTTTCGTCCGTGATGTCCACCCAGAACGGCCGCTGTTGCGCTGCCTCTTCGAGTCGGCCGCCGTCGAGCTTCTGGTACGTGACGCGGCGGCTAACCGTGTACACCCGCGGCCCGTCGGCGACCACGAGACTCACCCCGCCGACGACCTGGCCCCCGATGGCGGCGTCCTGGACCGCCTTGTGGCAGACGATCTCTTTGCGGTTCTCCATCTCCTCCAGCTCGCCGTACAGGCACCACAGGAAGGCGTTGAGCAGGGTCGTCTTCCCCGAGCCGTTCTGGCCGAGGACGACGGTCACGTTCTTGTCGCCCGGCGGGGCGAACCGCACCTCGGCCCGGCCGTTCACCTGGCGGAAGTTTTCGAGGACCAGCGTGCGGAGGATCATTGGACCACCTGCTGAATGAAGTTGCGCAGTTGCTTGCTGAATTCCGACGGCCTCAAGTTGCGGTTCTCCCACTCGAGTGCGAGCGCCTTGCTCAGGATGTCTCGCTCCCCTTGGTCCAGTTCGGCCACGGAGTCCTTCAACAGTTGGGCCTTCTTGCCCTGGATGTCTTCCCACGTCTCCATCGGGTCGCCTTTCGAGTCAGAGGTGCATCAGCTTGAGGGCTGACAGGATCGGTAAGAGTCGCGCGTGGGCCTGCGGGCCGTTCTCGGCGAGCCGGGCGAACTCGACCACCCGCTCCATCTCGCGGGACACCAGGTTCCGCAGCACCCGGTACTCGGCCGTGCCCTCCGTCACCGAGTCGAGCGGCGGGGCCACAAGAAAGTCGTAAATCTCCGCCGACTCTTTGCCCTCCGCCCGGCGCAAGACCCGGCCGCGCCGCTGGACGAACTGTCGCGGGTTGGTGCTGCTCGCCAGGATGAACGCCCGGCGGACCTGCGGGATGTCGATTCCCTCGTCCAGGCAGCGGATGGCGATTAGCGCGTTCTTGTTTCCCGCCTCGAAGTCCCGCAGCAGGACTTGGCGGTCGGCGTCGGGCGTCTCGGCCGTGTAGACCCCGACGTTCATGCCGAGGCGACTGCCGAGCAGGCTCGCCACCGCCTCGACCTGGCGGACGACGTTCGACTCCGGGACGCCGCCGGACGCCGCGTCGGCGACGCCCTCGAGTTCCGACCGGCCGTCCCCGCAGTAGACGAGGTTGAAGCGAGTCGCGCGAAACGGGGCGATCGCCGCCGCGAGCGCCGGCAGCTTGTTCCGGGCGCAGGCGACGAGCCGGGACCGCTTCAGCAACAAGGCCATCGTCGCGTCGCTGAGGTCTTCGGCCTTCGGCGCGAACATCGACTTGGCGAGCTGTTTGGTGATCCGCAGGTACTCCTCGCGCTCGTCGGCGTCGAGGGCCACGAGTACCGGGTGGTAGGTGTACGGGGTGAGTACCGGCGGCTTGAGTTGCATGGCCTGCGCGAGGTCGAGTTCGAAAACCACCTCACCGAAGTAGTCCCGGATCGCCCGGCTGCCGTCCTCGTCACGGTGCCGCTCGGGCGTGGCGGAGAGGCCGAGCCGCAGCGCCACGCGGTCGGGCAACTTGGCTTGTAAGGCGCGGGCCCCGAGGTTGTGGACCTCGTCGGCGATGAGCAGCGTCCGCACCGTCAGGCGCGCGAGGACCGACTGGAACGCAGCGTCCGCGAAGGTGGCGTTGGTGGTGACGAGGCTCAGGATCGGCCGCTTGCCCGCGCTGACCAAGTAGAGGGCCGCATCGACCGCGCCCGTCCAGCTTGCGCGAGGCCCGGAGCAGTTGAGCGGGTCGAGGCCGAACCCCTTCGCGACCCCGACCCACTGCCGCACCAGGTGCAAGTACGGGGCGACGACGATGACGACGAGTGGCGCGCCCGCGCGGGAAAAGACGGCCTCGGCCGCGGCCAGCGCGGTGACCGTCTTGCCGGTGCCGGTCGCCATCGCGAGGACCCCCCGGCCCTTGTTTTCGAACCAGCGGGCGATGGCCTGCTCTTGGTAATCGCGCAGGCCGAACCGGGCCGGCAGGCGCAAGGTCTCCGGGGGCGCTTCGGGCGCGGGCTCGCCGTCGGGGGTGAACTCCTCGGACTCCCCGCTCATCGGTTCTCCCCTCGGGCGCAGGACGCGCCGCCGCAGCGCCTCGTGAAACGTCAACACCGTCAGGCCTGGGGTCTCGTTCGCCCACAGTCGCTCGAAACTCCGGGCGACCCCGTCCGCCCAACCGGTGCCGCCGGGGCGGGGTGACTCGTGGACCAGAACCCGCTCGAAGTTGTCGGCGTAAGCGCTTGCCGACTCGTTCGCGCTGCCCTCGAAGGCGACCGCGCCGCCGTCGTCCAAGCCGAACAGGCCGATCTTCTCGTGGTAGATCGCCCGCGGGTTCCCCCCGACGATCAGGGCGATCCGGACTTCGACCTGCCGCCGAGCCACCGCCCAAGAGAGCAGTTCGGCCCCACGCCGCCCCCCCGAAGACCGCGCGATGTCATGCAGGCTCCGCCCGAGCCAGCGGCGGGGGTGGTACAGGCCGTCGTGGATTGCCCGGAGGTCGGGCCCCGAGACGACCGGCGAGCAGACGAGTTCCATCCGCCCGCCCCGCCCGAAGAAGTCCGCGAACTCCACACTCGCGGCCGTGAAGGCGCTGCTCGAGAAGAACCCGGCTGCGCGGCGGTAACTGACCGCCTCCGGCAGGCACCGCTTCAAGAACCCTTCCAGCAAGCGGCCGCCGGTCCCCCGGTGGACGCCGCCGATTGCTTCGAGGAGCGACGCCAAGACATCCCCGCCGCGTTGAAGTAAATCGACTCGCGCTCAGGAGGCCCGCCGTCACAAGAACCGGTCGAGGAGGCCGTCGAGGTCGTCCGGGCGGGGTTCCGGGCGGGGCGGCTGACTCGGGGGCGGCGGGGTCCACGGACTCGGAGGCGGGGCATCTGCCGCGTCGGTCGGCGGCGAGTCGGCCCAGGCCATTTGCCCGTAAGCGTCGTGCTCGCACACCTCGATCACCCAGGGGACGTGCGCCAGTTCGCTGCGCGAGTAGCGGGCCTCTTTGCGGCAGCCGATGACCCGGCCGACGAACTGGCGGACGCCCTCGCCGACGTTGTCCCGCGCGGCGTTCAGCCGCCACCCGTCCGGCACGAACAGCTTGGGGAGGCGGGTCGAGTTGCCGGCCGTCGTGCGGAACGCCACGGCCCGGTGGCCCTCCTCGTCCTCGTCGTCGAACGTGAGCTGGCCCAGGACGTAGTCTTCGTAGTCCTGGTACGAGTGGCGCAGGCCAGCCGCGACCTCGTCCATCGTAAGCGGCACCCCGGCTGTCGTCACGACGTGATCGACCCAACCGCGCTTGCCCCGGACGGGTACGGACCCGTCGGCGCTGTCCCACCGCAGCCGCCGCCGCCGCATCGGCCGCACGAGGTCATCGGAGTGCCGGACGAGCATACTCCCCAGGATGAACGCGGTCACGCCGGCGGGTAGCGCCGCGCCGTAGGCCCGCGTCAACGCCTCGTCGGCGTACCGCCGGACGCCCCAAACGGTAGCGTCCGCGACGCCCGCCTGGAGGAGTCCGCCGACGACGAGGTTGATCAGTCCGCCGACCGGCAGGCTCTCGGCGCGGGGGGCGGGGGTCACCGCGGCCAGGCGCACCCGCCACTCGCCGGACTGGCGAAAGAAGTTGCAGAAGACGCTCGCCTGGACCCGCCGCGACTCGTCTTCGATGAACCGGAAATCGCGGCCGAGGCCGATCCGGACGTTCCGCTCGTCCCCATCGACGAGTTCCACGGCGTCCGCGAGCGACATCGGCTCGGGGGCCTCGTAGAGCTGGTGCAGGAGCCGGTCCACGGGCTCGTGGCTGAAGTACAGCGTCTCGCCGTCTGCCGGCTGGTGCCGCAGGCCGTCCTCGGCCACCCAACGGTGGGCGAGGTCCGGCGAGATCTGCGGGAACTCCGACGCGAGCCAGCCGCGCAACTCCCCGGCCGTCATCGGCGTGAGCTTGTCCCGGCCCGCCCGGCCCCAGGCCTCGAGGACGTGGCTGCGCGAACTCGCCCTCTCCAGGCTAACCGCGAAGCAGGAGTCGAGCACCCGGCGGGCGAGGTCGAGCGCCTCTGCCGCGTCCGGGGCCGCCTGGAGCAGTTCGTAGAAGTCGTCGAAGAGGTAGCCCCCCTCGGGCCAGCGGACGGCGAACACCTCGGCCGCGCGGCCCGTCACCTGCCGGATGCGCTCCTTCGTCAGCCCTGCCGAGCGGGCGATGTCGTCGAGGGTCTCGGCCGGCCCCTCGACCCCCCAGCGGCGGCCGACGTAGCCGGCGGTCGGCTGGCCCAAGTCGTCCTCGAGTTGCGCCAGCAGGGGCCGCACGAGGTTCTCGAGGAGGCCCGCCCGGTCCGCGACGCTGCGCGTCCGCAGGACCCGGTCTACCCAGGCGGCGACCCCGTGCAGCCGGGCCGTGAGCAGCCGCGCCCGCAGGTGGCCCTCGCCGGCCTGGCCGTGGAGCGTGCGGACCACGTCGGCGATTGTAGCGAGGACCTGCCGGACCCGAACCGGCCCGTACCCCGCGAGCGACTGCATTTCGTCGAGTGGCTGCCGCGTGTAGTTGCCGACCGGCTCGCCTGCCACGCCCTGCGGCATCTCCAGGAGGGAGCGAGCGAACCGGCCGATTTGCAGGTCGGCGACGTGGTGCCGCTCGACCACGGCCCCCCAGCGGAGCCACTCCGTCTCGGTCAGGGCGTCCGGGTCGAAGTTCCAACCCAGCTCCGCCGGGGGCAGCTCGACCGCCTCCCGCGGCGCTTCCGGGCCGCGCCGGATCGTACGCTCCGCCCGCTCCATGACGCCCAGCAGTTTCAGGATGCGGCCCGGCCCCACCCCGCGGGCCGTCTGGATCCGCTGCCAGTCCGGCCCGAGGAGTTGGCGGAGTGTCAGTGCGAGCGCGGCCTTGGGCAGGTGCTTGTCGATCGGATCGACCCACCCCAAGAGCGGCCGGTCGAGGGCCGGGTGCGTGTCGAACTCGTCGAGCAGCTTTCGCAGCCGCTCGAACCGCTCGTCGGGGAGTAAGGCGTTTTCTGGCATCACGCCTCGCTGGCATTCGCTCGGTGACTCGAAAACTAAGATATCGAGTGAGTCAGTCCGAAGGGTATTCGATTCCACCGACTTCGTCAGAGCTTGTAAAAATGCCACTTCCTAACCGTCACTGCGTGCTTTGGCGTTGATTTTTCGTAATCCACTGTCAGGAAGGGCGTTGACTGTTCGTCATCGTGGGGACTTGGGCCCTTCTCCTCTGCGTGCCGGTTAGCTTGATACTGCGGTACTGGTGGGTACTCTCCGACGTGGCCATGGGCCTGCAAATCCTGATGAAGCTCTTCGACGTGGGGCCGCCGCCTCCAAAGGAGCGGTGAGCAGGTTGCGTCCCCGGCTGCTGGGACGATACCTTGAATGGGCTGCCCCCGTCGCTGGCCGACGGCAGGGGCATGACAACCAGCTCCACGAAGAAGCGGGGAGTCCCGTACTGGATCTCCCGGCAGGCGTCCGCTGTGAGGGACGACAAGCACCGTACGATCTCAGCCCCGATCTGCTCCGGCGTGCCGGCCCTCTGAGCTACCTCTCCGAAGTTGCCGCCGAAGTCGTAGGCCGCATCGAAGACGCCATCGGCGTTTCCCACAGACTCTTTCGCAGCAAAGCGCCTACGGCACCCAGCAAGTTCACAGGAAATTCCGATCTGGATCGCGTCGCGGCCGAGTGCGTTGCACCGGAAGAGTCGCGCGGCGATTACTCCGATAATCGCCGCTCACGGCGGAACACTCTCAGAGGAGAATATCGACATCTTCTGTCCACGGCTTGTGAGACTTCATGTTCCGCGAGATGCACGTGAGGGACTGAATGACGAGTTCGCGACCCCCTCTTGTGTCATATGAACTCGGTTTCCATTCGCGTTCCCAGAACTCAGGGGTCTGAGTCTGCAGGAACTGACGCACCAGTTTTTCCAACTGCTCGGAGTCAGTGATGTCCAAATCGTCGCTGAAGTCGAACCGAGCGATCAGAGCCTCGGCCATATACGATGTCATGGCGATGATGCCGACCTTGTTCATCAACTTCGAGTCTCGGCTCCACAAATCGGGCCACGCAGCCTTGATGGGTCGCCAGATGCTGTAAAAGAACTCACTGAGAGCATCGTCATCATCCAGCTCACGCACCTTCTTCCCTTGGATGAGCGCGACGGAGGACTCGATGGCCGATGGGGGAACGAATCGCTGGGCATGCGTGCCGTCCTCGACGACGAGCGTGACTGTGCCTTTGAATGGACTCTCCGCTTCTGAATCGGCGTATCTGACGAAGGGCAGGTTGTCATGGAGCAATACCTTCGCCGTTTCCAACCTCTTGGAAAGCTCAGCCTCCTTGTAATCGAGGCCTAGAGTGCGGATGAGGTCTCCCGAGACTTTCGCCGCCTTGTTGTTGATAACGAGGAACTGGAACGCCTTCTCCATGTCATCAACGTTGAGCAGCGCGACCACGTTCACCATGCATCCGGGTGAGTACTGTTCTATCCCGAGCAGCCGGTGCTGGCCGTCGAGAACGACCCCCGGCTTCGCCTCCTCGGTCACGTCGGCCGCTACTTCGATCTTGAGAATCTTTACCCAGTCCTTCATGGCGTGGCCGGCAGGCAACGGCAGCTCGACGTTCGTGAATGCCTCGGGGCCGATGGTCAGGGTCACAACGACGGCGGACGGAATCGTGTTCCGATCGTCGCCCAGGAAGAACCGCTTGATGGCATTGACCTTCGCCTTGCTGAGCTTCCGTTGCGTACCTTGGGCCGTTTGTGACCTGCGCTGGATCGACGCCCACTGCGTCACCTCACTGGCGGGGGCGGCGAACAAGATGGCCTTCGGGGAAGTCGCGCTGTCCCGCTGCTTCAACTTGAGACAGGGGAAGGTAAACTCAGGCATAGGTCCCTCTCATTCGTAAGTGCCGGCGAGTTGATGCGTTTCCAGGTTGAAGAAGTCGCCGGTATCTTCGAGGTCACCGACGCGGACATCCGTCCAGGGTTTCAGAATTAAGAATGCCTTTCTCAGCGTTGTTTTCCTCTTCTCCGCGAGTTGCCTTGCGGCGTAGTAGTGCATCGCGAAACGGTACGGCCCCTCGACACGCTCGAGTTCATTTGCGCTCGGGGCGAATCCGAAAGTCAGGGCTTGGACGCCTGCCATAGCCCACGTAGCAAACCCCATCTTCTTTGACGTGTTGCACGAGTCGCATGAGGGGAGGAAGTTTTCCTCAACGCTATCTCCGCCATACGACTGTGGCCAGATGTGTTCACAAGTGTAGCGATGGGCATTGCGTCGTTCCCTGGTTACGCGATTGATCGGGTCTTCGTCGATCGATGCGTGTTCCCGTTCGCCGAAGTTCAGATTCACACCGCACATGTAACAATGGCGATGGTGGAGCTGTGCATCTCGTTTAAGTTTACTACCCTCGTTCGCGGTGATGTCGTTCGAGACCGCAGCGAGCGCTCGATCCGCTTGTCGGTAAATTAAGTCGATATATTTTTGCGGGACGTGCAGGTTCACTCGCAGATACTCGCGATAATCCGCCACGAACCCTGGGTCGCTAGGCCGTGTGGACAGACTACGGTTTTTCGCTAGTTTTAGGCACTCCCCGAGGGTTTGCCATGCGCCGCCACGAGATCTCGGACGCCGACTGGGAGCGGGTCCGGGCGTTGCTCCCGACCCGCCCCGGCCCCGCCGCCCT
>JANYHV010000477.1 GCA_025362195.1 Fimbriiglobus sp.
CGAGCGAGGGACGCGGGAAGACAACGCCGGTGGGGGAGTCCAGTCCGGCACCCCCTGGGAGTCTCCGCGCGTCCCTCGCTCGCGCGTCGGGCTAACAAGAGTCGCCTGCGGCGGAGCCACCTACTCCCCTCCCGCGACGGCAAGTCGATTTCCGCTCCAGCGGGATCAGCTCGTCATTTCGACCGCAGCAGCCACGCGGTGACCCAGCAGTCGCGGTCGTGGGGGTGGTCGGCGCGGCAGTGGTCGAGCACGTCCGCGTCGTCGCACCCGGCCTCTTCGAGCGCGTCGGCCAGCACGGGTAGCCGGTCGAACGCCCGGCCGGTCGCAATCGCGTGCGCCAGCCCCAGCACGTCCGAAGTCCGCCACGCCGGCACGTCCACCTTCGAGGTCGCCGGTTGTTCGCAGGTGGCGTAGGTCGGCGCGAGCGCCCGCAACAACTTCTCACGCCATGCGACCGCTTCGCCGGTGACCCACGGGTATTCCGTCAGGAAGGTGTCCCAGTGCTCCGGCCATACACCTCGTTCCCGCAAGGAGTCGCTGTCCGACGCGACGCGAATCGGTTCGCCAGCTTCACGGAACTTGCGATCCAGAAGGTCTCGCGGTACGTAGACCGACTCCGCCAACACGACGGCGTCGTACAAGTCCTTGCCCTGCGCGTACGAGTCAGTCTCGAGCCACAATATCTTCCACGCCAGCGACTCGCCGACCGTCGCGGCCCAAACGGTGACCGCTTCGCCGGCGACAATCGGGATCGGGGTGTGGGTCGGCGTCTCGGACAAGGTCTCGTCGAAGACGACATCGACTTGCACGGCCCCGCCCGGCACCCCCGGTGCGCGCCACGGAAAGACGATCCGCCGGCCCTCGGCCCGCTCGTAGGTCCAGATGTCGTCGGTCGCCACGTCCGCCATCAGGAAGGCGACGCGACCCGGAGCGGGCCGCGCGGCGACGGCGGCGACGAGGCCGGTCAACAATTGCGCGGACCAGGCGTCGGCGGGCTTGGCATTCGCCGGCACGACGACGAAGTCGAGGTCCCCCGGCTCGCGCGCGGCGTCGCCGAACCACGCCTTCATGAGCCGGCTGCCGCGCAAGACGAGGTGCTCGCCCCACGGCGACTCGGCCAGCGCCCGTAAGACGTGGTCGGTCGCCTCCCGCCGGGCCGCGTGCCACCGCGCAGCCCCCTCGGGGGACGGAAAAGTCGGGTCACCGGGCCGGAATGCTCTGCTGTGATGCTTCAACGCGGGGTCGAAGAGTTGCGGACGGCCGGCCCCTTCCGTCGAGCCGGTCGGGTTGAACGTCTTCGGGAGATCGGTGCTCACGGCGGGCCTCCGGGCGAGACGGACTCGATCCACCCCGCGTCCGCGGCGAGGTTGCTGTCGTAGACGACGTACTCTTGCTCGACCTTCACGGCCGCGTACCCGGCCGCCGCGAGGGCACTCCGAAGGGCGTCGAACGCCCGCCGGGCCGTCGCCGAGCCGGCCGCGTGGCACCGCTGGGTGACGAAGCGCTCTTGCGTCCCGTCGGTGCGGTCGCGCCGGGCGTTCCGGGATAGATGGGCCGCGTGACCCTGTGCGAGAGCTGCCAGTGCCGCGAAGTCGGCGTCGGCCGGGAGCGCGAGCTTGACGTGGTGCTCGAAGTACCGGCCGGGGTGCCGGGCGGCGTCGGCGTCGGTCGGCGGGATGTCGCGGTTCCCGGGCGCGGCCTCGACCTTGACCCGGGTCACGGCGAACCCGGCGTCGGCCAGCCCGCGGGCCAACTCGTCCGCCGCCGCCAACTGCCCGGACAGCGTCCCGGCCCCGCCGCGCGTGACCATCGGGTGCGACGGCGTCCGCCCGCGGTCCAGGACGATCTGGTGGAACTTCACGCCCCGCCGTGCGGCCCACGCCCGCAGCGCCTCGGCGTCGTCGGCGCGAAGGGTGACGTGCGTCTCGAACAGCCCGTCGAACTCCATGAGGCCGCCCCCTTCGCGCGACTCGGGTTGCACGACGAATCGACAGATTCCGGGGCAGTCGGGTTCACCAGGTGGGTGAACAGAAGTGGGAAAGTCGGAATCGACTCCGCGGCCGCGCGAGCCGGAAGCGTGAGCGCCCGGAGTGGTGTTCGTCGCTCGAGACTCCGGGCG
>JANYHV010000487.1 GCA_025362195.1 Fimbriiglobus sp.
CGCGCTAGCGAGGGTCGCTGGGTCATTGGCGATGACGGGGGTCGTCGGCCGCGCGGTTATCGACGACCGCCTTGCCCTCGACCGCTCGACCCTCGCTAGCGCGTCGGGCTAACAAGAGTCGCCTGCGGCGGAGCCGAAAACCTTGGCGAAGCCCGTGGCGTTCGGCGGAACCAAGGGCACGCTATGCGAACTCTGCTCGAACAGAAATCTCTGCGCGCACGGGCGTCCGCGGCGTCACTCGGTCGCCGTCTCGATCATGCGGATGGCTTGTTCGGCAGCTTGGCGGAGGGGTTCGTTGGGGTCGGTCAGGGCTTTGCGGAGGGCGGGGAGGGCGGTCGCGGCGCGGGGGCCGATGCGGCCCAGGGACTGCGCGGCGTACAGTCGGCTGGCTTCTTCGGCCGGCGGCGGGGCGGGGGTCGCGGACGGGTCGGCGTCGGACGCCGGGGGCGGGGCGGTCGTCTGCAACGACTCGATCAGGCCGGGGACGGCGGCGGCCGCGGCCGGGCCGATCCAGCCCAGGGCGAGGGCCGCTTCGCCGCGGACGAACGGGTCCCGGTGCCGCAGGTGGGTGAGCAGGGTCGGCAGCGCCGGCCGGCCGATTTCGCTCAGGGCCTTGGACGCCAGCCGGCACAGGACGATGTTCGTGCCGCGCATCGCTTCGGTCAACCCAGGGATCGCTTCGACGGCACGTTCGCCCAGCCCGCCGAGGGCTTGCGCGGCCCCCGAGGCGACGCGCGGGTCGGCGTCGCGGAGCGATTCGCACAACGCCGGGAGTGACCCCAACGCCACGCTGCCGAGCTTGCCCAGCGCCCAGACGCCGTTGCGGCGGACGTACTTGTCCGGGTGGTGCAGCATGGCGACGAGGTGGGGCAGCGCGTCCGGCCCCATCTGGCCCATCGCCTGCGCGGCGGCTTCGCGGACGGCCGGTTCGGCGTCGTGCAGGGCGTGGACGAGCAGCGGCATGGCGTCCCGGGCCAGCGTGCCGAGGCGGCCGAGCGACCGGGCGGCGCGGGTGCGCACGTCGGGCGTCGGGTTGCGCAGGCCGCGGATCAAGTCCGGGAGTGGGTCGTCAACGGTCGGCATCACCGGCGGAACCCAGCGAACTTCCATCGTCGGCACCGGGGGCGGTACCGTCCGTCGAAACTTAGAACAACCCCCCCGCGCCGCAACCCGAAACCCCGGATTGCGCGAGAACCGGGTGCCGCGCGTCGTAGGGGGATAAAAGTCGCGTCGGCGCGAACTCGCCGCACCGCTCAAGACCGGAGCAAAACGACCGCGAGCGCCACGACCGCGGCGACGAACCCCGCCCCGCCGAGGACGACGAGTCGCTTGGCGCGGCCGACGGCGATGACCTTTTGCGGGACGAACATCGCCCACGCGCCGAAGTCCGCCGCGGTCGCCGCCACGGCCGGGGCGGGGGCCGTCGCGTCGGGGTGGCGTTGCCACCAGGCCCGCGGCCAGCCGTAGCGCATGACCAGCACCACCGGCCGGCACAGCGACCGCGTCTCGAAGCCGGCGAGCGTCGTCACGCTGGTCGTGAAGAACCAGTCGGCGCGTTCGAGGAACTTCGCCCTCTCGGCGGCGTCGGCGTGCTTCGCGGCGAACTGGAAGACTTCGACCTTACGCAAGTCCTGGGCCGCCCACGTCTCGTTCGGGTACTGCAACTTTTCTGGCGTCGAAAGGGTCGGCCGCTCGTGAACCGCCATCCACCGGGCGTAGTGCAAGAGTGTGAGCCGGGCGTAGGCGTACATGCGGTCGAGTTGGCCGCGTTCAATCTTGTGATCGAGGTAGACGCCCAGCGCTTGTAGCGTCATCGTGTAGAACCACCGCAGTTCGGCGTTCAACAAGTCGAGCTTGTCGAGGTCTTGCGCCGGGTGGACGACGCGGCGGATGACCTCCTCGCACTTCGCCAGATACTTCGCGTCGGCCGAGAGTTGGTGGCCGACGAGTAGCGCCAGGATGCTGTTCGCGGCGGCGCGGCCGGGGCCGTGGTAGCCCCCCGCGCCGGACTCCGTCGCCAGCCCCGTCGGCGTCCGGCTCAGCCACTTCAAGACCGTGCCGCGCGGGTCGTCCATCGCAATCACGAAGTCGGCCAGGCCGACGGCGGCGTTCCGGTAGCGGTCCTCGCCGGTGACGAAGTACGCCAGCATCAGTCCGGCGTTGTAATTGTGCGACGCGCTCGGCCCGCCGCCGACGGCATAGGCTTTCTTCAACTCCGCCGCCGTCTCGCCGAGCTGGTCCATCTTCTCGGTGAGGCTTTCCACGGGGCCGCGCGTGAGCGACTTCGGGTAGCTGCGGTGGGTGCCGGTGTCGGCGTCGGCGTAGTGGTAGGTGTGCCAGAACAGCCCGCCGTTGTACGCCGCCTTGTCCGACTTGGTGTGGTACAGGTCGATGTCTACCGTGTGGTCGGCGCAGGCCAGGCCTTCGGTCAGGCGGTTGAACTCGGCGGTGCGGAAGAACTGCACGAGGAACGCCGCGACGCAGTCGTACTGGTTATTGTAGTGCGAGATCAGCGGCGTCGGTCCCTTGTGCGTCGTCGCCTCGTGGTCGCCGTACAGGTCGCCGAAGTGCCGCCAGCCGTACTCGTCGATCCGCTCGCGCTTGGCGGCGAAGGTGTCCGGCCCGACGAACCCCAGGTCGGCGAGTTCGCACGCCAGGGTATTCGGGTCGGTCGCCCGCGGCGTCAGGTACGGCACCGCACCGCTCGCGGCGTACCACTCCGGCGACGCCGCGACGTGCAGCGGGCTGCGGCACCAGACCATCGGCTCCGCGGTGACCGTGTCCCGGCCGTGGGCGACGTAAAACACGTGCGTCTTCTGCTCGCCGCCCTGCAACTCGTGCGGCCGGGCCTCGGCGGGGAACAGGCTCAGCGTGATGCCGTCGGGCGACACGCGGAGGGCCTTGGGGAAGTTCTCCCAGAAGTCCGGCAGGGCGACGCCGACGAAGACTTCGCCCGCTGCCAGGGTGGCGACCGGCGTCGCCCGTAGCCCCGCGGCCGGCGTCCCGTCGAGCGTGCTTCGATACCCCTGGAAGGCCAGCGGCACGCGGCGGTCGGCGTCGAGGTGGTCCGACGACGCCCAGTTCGCCCCGCCCGACGACGCCTGGAAGACTTCGCCGTTGGCGACTGCCTTCGCCGGAGCGGAGCGCTCGACGCCGAGTGAGCCGTGCGGCGTCGTACCCTTGGGGAACGGCACGAAGACATCGACGGAGTCGAGGAGTTCGCCGCCGCCCTCGCCGAGGTCCCAGTTGCCGCCGGGGTGGTCGGCCGCGAGCGTGTTCGTCAGCGTCAGGGTCACGCGGCTCGTCGCCGTGCCGGGTAGCGGCCGCACTTCGACTTCGATTTCGAGGCCCAGGGAGAAACTGAAGCGGAACGGCGCGCCGGTGGTCGGGATCGGCTCGTGCATCAGCACCGGCGGCGCGAACGGCTCCATCCGCTGGCCCAGGACCTTCACCCAGAACTCGGGTACGGCCGGGAGCGGCAACGTCGGCTCCGGCTCGGGCCGCGGGGTCGGGCGGGCTTCGACGCGGTAGCCGGTCGGGCCGTTGCCTTCGGTGCTCAAGTTGGCGTCGAACAGGCACCAACGGACCGTGCCGTCGGCCCAGTTGTCGAGGACTTTCGTCGTCAGCGGGTGCGTCGCGCCGTCGGGGCCGACGAGGTGGAAGTGGCGGTCGTCGGCCACGCCTTGCGGCCACGGCAGGCCGAAGCGGACCGGCTCGCCGCGGCGCGGCCCCGGGTCGGCACTCCAGGCGTGCAGTTCGGCGTAGGGCGGGGCGGCAGGCGGCTCGGTCACGGGCGTTCTCGGGGGGCGGTGGCGCGGCGGCGCATCGTGGGCCATAATAGCGGCATGACGCCGAACGCCCATTCGCCCCGCCCGCTCGTCGTCTTCGCCGACGACTGGGGCCGCCACCCGTCGAGCTGCCAGCACCTCGTCCGCCGGCTGCTGCCGCGCCGCGAGGTCGTCTGGGTCAACACCATCGGCACCCGCCCGCTCCGCCTCGACTTCGGGACGTTGAAGAGGGTCGCCGGCAAGCTGCGGCAGTGGGGCCACGCGGTCCCTTCGGTCGCTGACACCGGGCCGTCACCGACAATCGTCGCCCCGAAGATGCTGCCGAGTTTCAAGGGGCCGTGGCGCGGCGTCAACCGTCGGCTACTCGTGCGCGGCCTGCGCGGCACCTTCGACGCCTTCGCGCAAGCCCCCGTCGTCGTCACGACGCTACCGCTGACCGCCGACCTCGTGGGCCGACTGCCGGCGCACCGCTGGGTCTACTACTGCGTCGATGACTTCAGCGTCTGGCC
>JANYHV010000489.1 GCA_025362195.1 Fimbriiglobus sp.
ACTGAGATTGCCTTAAAAGGTCGGTTTTGGACCGATTTTCAGCAACAGATACGCAAAAAGTCCTTAAAAATCGTCATTTGACCCCGTGAACGGTTACGGTTGCACTTCGGCCTCGGCACGATGACGAGCCAGATCGTTGAGGTTATGAACGGCCATCTGCAATGCCCGATTTCCGAAGGCGGATTGACCGACATCTGGCATCGTCTCGCGGGCATTTTTGAGCCGTGGTATTTGCAGATTCAGAACATCTGCCTGAATCTGCCCGTGTTACATATGGACGAAACGAGCTGGAAAAACGGGCGGTTCGAACGGTTGGTTGTGGTGCGCGGCGGGTGGCGATGCGACGTATTATTGGATTCATTCGTCGCGGGGTCACGAAGCGCTCAGTGCGTTTTTTGTCGAGGAATTTCGGGTGCGAGCCTACATCACCACCGACCAACTCCCACCCCTCCCCCAAACCACGACTTCCATAGGCTGAAGGGTTACGAGGTGACTTCAACTGCTCGAATTGGCCCCGAATACGACCTGCCCAGCGTGATGGCAGCAACCCATCCCACTGCACAGGGGAGGATCTGACAGGCCGCAACGACACACTGCGGGAAATCACTGGCCGCAAGTTTACTCGACTCATCGCCGCAGACGAGTAGTGCCAACCGGACGATCGAAGTCGGTGGTACACCGGCAATAATCACGACCCCTACCAGCGCAAGTCGGGAAGCCAATCGTTGGGTAACAATCCCTGCAAGGATTAGCACGATTGGTAACAGCCAGTCAGCCGAAACCGTAATCGGCCGGAAGATGACGGTGATCCACAAAATCATCGTCACGATTTGCAACGCGGTAAGGCGCGACGAATTCTGTCGAATCCACTGGAATAACAACAGTGAGCCGGCCACAATCGTAAATATCGCGGTAATTCGGTATATGTGGGGATCTCGGGTATCTCCAATCGCCATCCACACGGTGTTCACCGCCCCACTCACCGACAGATTGTTCGGTGCCAACCCGGGGGACGCCAAGAGCGATCTGTCAATTCTCATTTCGTAATCATGCGCGCCGCTGAGGCCGACTGCACACAGCCCGGCGACCGCCACCACGACCCAGACCCCCACGGCCAAAATCGCGGTTGTGCTTCGATTGCTAGCCCAAAAAGCAATCACAAAAAAGAGGCTGGACAATTCCCAGGAGAGAGCGACGCCGAGGAAGATCCCGGCCGTCCACGACCTGTGGCGTTGCCCGGCGACCCAAGCGGCGATTCCGAATCCGAGACTCATTAACACCGTGTGCCCATTCGCAACTTGATGCCAGAATGGGTGTCCCAACACGATTGCGGTGAGGAACCAAGAAAACGTCCAGCCGGGGACTCGTTGCGGAGAATTCGCGAGCAATCCCCACACGGCCAGACTTCCAATCAATATTGAGAGGATGTTCCAGATTGCAAAGGCGAGGTGAAAGTCCATCAAACCCAGAGGCATTAACAAAAACGTTCGCGTGGGCGACACAGGTGGCCCGTCACTACCGACGGAAACACCGGAAGGAATGGTAACGCCTGCATACACCCCAACCGCGTGATCTAAAGAGCGGTCCGGAAGCCGTCCGTAGAGAACTTCGTGTGACGCCCGCCAGTGATGGAAGAACGCGGGTAGCACAATCGCGTTGCCCTGCTGTCCGATAACGGGCACCAGGATCCGTGTGAAAGAATTGCCCTGAAACCACAATGTCGCCGCCAGAACGAACCAACCCAGAACCCCGCGGTGGGACCACCAGTTCCATTCGTGAGAGACGGTATCGACTGCCTTCGCGATGACGGGTCGAACTGCGAGGGATTGCCGTAACAGACGAGTCCACGCGAATGCGGGCAAGAGAGTTTTGACTCCCAACAGAGGGATCGCATATCGTTCGTAGTAGCTGACGGCGGCATACGGAATGATGTAAGCCAAATAGATCGTCGCAGCGATCCACTCGCAACTCGACAATCGGGATCGCCTCGTCGCGAAAACCAAGTACACGAGCGACAAGAAGGGTAACGGATGCACCAGCCGCGAGAGCCACATCGCCCAGGGACGTTGGCTCGATTCTTTCTCCCGATCGAATGGCACGTATACGAGGGTTGCTGCGAGTGAACGCTCTACGATACGTCGAACCCAGTTCCACGGGCGATCCCGAACGCTCGTCCAAAACTGCTCGCCCTTCTCGTCCAAGAAGCGGATTTCTCCGAGCGTTCGGTATTCGCCGCCCTCGGTATTTGTACTGCTGAAAGGATGGTCCAGGAAACTTGACGGTTGGAGGATCCCGTCGGGTTGGAGACACTGCGACTGATAGAGTTCAAACGCCGCATTGGATTTCACAGGGATGATGCGACCGAAGACCCGATAATTACGGATTCCCCACGGGGCGAGTATCATCGCCGCCGTCACCAACGCCAAAGCCAAATTTCCCCACTGCGACCGCCGGCGTCCCAAAGCGAGAGTCATTACCCCCCACGCGAACGCCGCGACGGGACTACTGAGTGCGATCGCGCTGCCGAATGCGCCCCACAGCATCGCACGCCACCTCGTCGCCAACGGCTTGCCCCACAGGGCACTTGCGACCAGGACGTCGGTGAGTAGCATGATCCACCAGCAATCGTGCGTGAACTGGAAATTGTACCAGAATTGATTAACGAGATGAGCAACGAAAAGCAGGGCAGTGGCAGCAACCGATCGGGAATCCATTTTCTTCACTATCACGAGGCACAATACCCCCGTGGCGATCAACGTCAGCACTTGCAGCGTAATGACGACGTTCGTGACGACGACGACATCGCCGTCGGCGAGCCAGAGGATCCCGGCCAGGATCGCGGGTAGAACCGGCGGCATCCAGGCCGTCGGCCCCGTCGAATCGCCGAAAGGATCTGCGAACCCGCCGCCCTTCACCAAGGACTTCGCGATGTTGAAATACTCGGACCCCAGGTGATCGTTCAGATTCCGATTCACGAAGGGGCGGAACGGCGGGAAGTAGCGATAGCTACTCTTGTCCGTCACTTCATATGATGTATTTGCGTAGATTGAACACGCGACGACGAACCACACGATGACCAGCGACCACCAAGCCAAGAGACTCGATCCGGTGTCGTGAACTGGCTCAACCGGCTTGTCATTGAGATTATCCATGGATTTGAGCCTCGCCGGAGTAGTGAATGACCGCTATTTATTCTTCGATACAGACAGCGGCTCGTATCGAACCACTTCGACTCCGCCGTACTGTGCATCGGTAAAGCTCCATCGCCCGACTTCCGACCAAACGGGAGGCAATACGACCGTCCTGCGGTCGCCACCCGTTTCTACGGAGTGGATCGCCCAGACCGTTCGCCCTTGCCAACTTAAAATTTGTTCCGACGACGCCATTTCCTGGTCGATCATAAGGTGTTGTCCGTCCAGGAAAGTACCGGGATCCGGGGCTGCGACGAAGAGGTTCCGCCGATCCGGGGAATGGAAGTGAAACGGCAGATACACGAATCCATTCGCGGCGAGAATGGCGTCGTCCGGAGAACGATGTTCTGCGACAAATTCGGCTGCGCCGCGGTAGTTCGGCTTCCCCTGCCAAGTAGCTGGCCCCCACGCGTCCGCACACAACCAACCCGACGCAATGACGATTAGCAGGCCGAGGAACTGGGCGCGGGGCGGTTGCAATCGCGACGTTGCCACGACTGCGATCGCCACGAGCAAGAAAGGTTGGGCACCCGCCAGGTATCGTGCGATCAGGAGTTTCGCTCCGGCGGCGGCCGCGGCCACCATCAACAGGATCGGACCGATCGCCAAGGCCGTAATGAACCCTGCCCGCGGGATCCGGCGAACGGACAGTAGAAAAAACGTGACGCCGACGAGCAACGTGACACGGGCCGATTGCACATCGGTCGGACTGGCTTCGGGATCGACGAGCAGTTTGGCGACAATCGCGAAGACTTGCCCGCGAGAGGTTAACGAGGATTGCCACTCCCGGACGCCGGACCCGGACGTCAAGTGTGTAACGACGAACGAGGCCCAAGGCAACAACGCGATCCCGATCATCAGAAACGCGGTCGCGCTGGGTTTGAAGGTCGGACGACGATGAATCCGCCACCAGCGTGCGTCCGGGGCTTCCTCCAAGAGCAACCACAGGACGTAAACGGCCTGACACGCCACGGTGAAGTAGGCGAAATAGTGGGTGTAGACAAACGGAATCGTGAACCCGCCGTAGGTCAACCAGTATCGCCATCGCGTGTCTGAGGTCGAATCGAGGGCTCGCAAGAGTAACCACGAAGTCCAGACTGCTCCGGCCGCCAACACCGCATACATTCTGGCTTCGACACTGTAGCGAATCTGAAAGGGACTTAGTGCCATCAGCGCAGCCGCGAAGACGGCCGTTCGAACGGCTCCCGGATCATCTTTGAGGAGTCGCTTCACGAGCAGATAAATCCCCAAGACAGCAGCGACACCCGCAACGACGCTGAGGCCACGCACGGCACCAGGCGTGTCGCCGAATACGCGGACCCAGACGCGCAACAGCAGGAAGTAGGTCGGCGGGTGGGGGCTGATGCTCAACGCCGAGGGAAGGTCTCGGAGGGGGTGATGGGCCAAACGCCAGGAGAGGGTTTCGTCGAACCACAGCGACCGGGGCTCCAACGCGCCGAGGCGGAGAATCGTCGCCAACGCGAGTACGAAAAGAATCGGTACGAAGGACGGCATCGAGGATCTCGAGCTCATGAGTGTGTGAGAATCGGCTCGGCCAAATCCGGCGGAGACGCGGATCGGAGTCTCGCGGCCGGCGTGATGTGAATGGGATGCACACGCTTCCATCGCCACTTGGCGAGCGTGTGGGCGAACTCGAGGGCATCCCGCCAGCCGATCTTTTTCCCTTCCGCTTTCGACCGGGGACGGTACTGAATCGGCACCTCCAAAATTCGAAGACCCGATCGGCCCAACTTGGCCGTCACTTCGGCACAGAATTCGAATCGTTCGCATTCGAGTTGCAGTTGTCGGTATAGGTCCGTCGAGGCAACCTTGTAGCACGTGTTCACATCGGTCAATCGAACGCCGTAGAGGACTCGCACGATTCCATTCATCAAATGGACGGCAACCCGAAATTTGGTCCAGGGAAGGTGATTGCCGGGCGTCAGATAGCGCGACCCGAACACGGCATGCGCCTGACCCTCCAGGATGGGGGCGACCAGTGCCGGAATGTCCGACGGGTCGTACTCCAGGTCCGCGTCCTGGATAACGGTGACCAATCCGGCCGCGTGGGAAATCCCGGTGCGTACCGCGGCACCCTTCCCGCGATTGAACGGGTGTCGGAAGATTTTGAATCCCGGCCTCGTCGCCCACCGCGCCAACACGTCCGGGGTCCGATCCGAACTGCCATCGTCCACCACGATCACTTCTTGGTCGGTTTTCGAGTAGGGCCCCGTATCCAGCCGCTCCAGGATAGACTGGATGTAGCGTTCTTCGTTGTAAACGGGCACCACCAGCGAAACGAGCGGTCGGTCCACAGCTGAATCCAATCATTTTCAAGAATTTTAATCTGTTGTGACAGGACGCCGAAATCGGATGCGGTTGAGTGTCGTCAGTTTCCCGGAGGCTTTTTGGGTTTCGGGATGTCTCGATTCATATCGGGAGACGGAGCCTCCTGGCGACTCCGACGGATGCCTACGCCGACGATGATTCCCACGACGAACGTCAGCACGGGAATCCACCAGGAGCCGCGGACGGGAGTCGTGGAAGGACTCATCGGGATCTCCGAGACATCTCCGACGAGCTGGGGAGATGTGGCCGGTTCCGGATCGGGAAGTGGGACGATAATCTTGCCCGCCGGGCCAGGTTTTGCGGGCGCTTGACTGGCCGCCGCTCCCGACGTGATCTTGAGATCGAATATCCGCCCCTTGAATTCACCGATCGCGCCGCCCGTATCGGCATAAATGCTAATATCCTGTACCGATTGAGTGGGGAAAGGATACCGCTCCAGTTCCAGGAACTCACCCGTCGGGGAGTCCGCCGCGAGGAGCAGGATCTCCCCACCCACGCGTCGCAGGGCGAGCCGTCCGGACTTGGCTGTGGTCGGGAAGTGGGCGGTCGCGTAATGCATACCTTTGGACCGAGGAATCGTTCGTCCCGCGCTGTACTGCGAGCCGTCCGATTTGTAAACACCCCGAGCAATCGATGCCCCACCCACCTTGTAATCCACATTCACGCCGATGCCCAGGGAGGCACCGTAACCGTCGTCAACCACTCCCGGCAGCGTCGTCAACTCGTATCGCAATTCGATCGAGAAGTCACCCGCGAGTGCGCCCTTCGCCCTGACGCCGACGTGGCCGGGATCCCTCTTGGAACCGAGTTGAAACGAGACACCATCGGGAGTGAACGCGACGGCCCGCTCGGGGCGGACGCCGTACGGGATAAAGAGTTGACCGAATCGGTTTTTATCCTGTGTCGAATCCACCCCCGCGAGTGCGGGAGGCGGCGGTTGGGCCGATGCGTATTCCGCACCGACGATCGAGAAGGCAACTACCCCGAACACGATGTAGCGAAAAAGTTTTTTCATAAGTTAATGTCACATCGCGGAACCGATCAGCTTTCTATCTTTTTATTTGTATAAAGAATTGACGGACAAGCCAACAACAGAAAAACTGGAATTTATCAGAGATTCTTGCGGCCGGTCGGGAATGGACCGAAGCGATACACAGCGAATGTCCAGTCGGAATTCCCGCGATTGTTTCTGACTCGCGTCTCCCAGATTGGAGTTAGCATTGCCTCCATCCGATGCTTCACAGTTACACGAACGCCCTCCGCATTCTTACCGCTGGCCGCTGGCCGTGATGAGTGGGGTGATTGTCCTCGTCACGATCTATGCGAACCTACAGCACCGAATCACCAACCACGATCAGTCGAAATACTTTCCCCCCTTCGTAGCCGGTTGGAATCGCCTAAAAACCGACCATTTGGGAGCAGAATACTTTCACATCGCCAAAGCTCTCGCTAAAGGACATGGCTTTGCCGACCCGTTCGGCGAGCGGTCCGGCCCCACCGCCTGGATGCCTCCGGTACTACCGGTGATCCAGGCAAGCCTGTTGTGGCTCTTCGGCGACCGGGGGACGATCCAGGTCGTCGTGATGTTTCAAGCCCTCGCCCTCGCTCTGACCGGCGGTTTGGTACTTCTAGCCGCTCGAACGGTCTATGGACATCGGTCAGATTGGTTTGTCGTACCCGCATACATCGTCATGTTAATGCTGGATTTTGAACTCGCATTTCAAATTACGCACGACGGGTGGTTCCTCCATCTGATGTTGGCGGGAATGTTAATTAGAACCAATCGACTCCGGGTCGATCGCTCGTTCCGACAAACCATCATTTGGGGCGTCACCTGCGGACTCTCGACGTTAGCGGCCCCCGTTGCAGGTGCGGTGTGGGTCGCGATCACCGCGTTCTATTGGGCCTCGATCCGCCGGAAGTTACTGATTGTCGGGGCCATCAGCGCGACGGGCGTTCTGCTGCCGTGGACTGTGCGAAACTACCTGGTCTTCGATCAGTTCGTACCCATCAAATCAAACTTGATGTTTGATCTCTACCAGTCGCAGTGTCTGACGCCGGACGGGTTAGTTCGGAGTGATGTGGGGCTTTCCCGTCACCCGTACTCTTCACCCGACGAACGCCGTCGACACGCGACTTTGGGAGAACGAACGTATCTCCGCGAGAGAGCCACAGCGTTTTGGGAGGCCGTCGAGAACAATCCCGAGTCGTATCTGACCCGCGTTTGGAACCGATTTGCAGCCGCCACACTCGTACTCGTGCCGTTCGACCGCTACGAGGAGCGGTGGCCTACATGGCTGCTGCCCGCCCGCGCGATACATCCCTTACCGTTCTTGGCGATGTTGATATTGCTGCTCCATCCCCGCCCGTGGCATCGCTACGAGCGATGGGCATTTTGGACGTACACCGTCTGGCTGTTGCCCTACGTACTCGTCAGTTATTACCACCGCTACGCCTTTCCACTTTTAGGCATCAAGACATTCCTCGTCGTGTCCGGCGCTGTGCGGCTGCCATCGCTCGTACAGTCAATCGTGACGAACACGACTGGCTCACGCGGCCCGATACCACCGACCGTTTCGAGTTCGATCTCGAGTCGCGATCCGCAACCGTCGACAACCTACGAAGATCGTCGGAGATTTTTGGTGGGCACTTTGGCTATCGCAGTCGCGATCAAGCTGCTCGCGTTCGGGATCGATCACACGCCGCTCCTGTTCATGGGGGATTCCGGGGCACATGTTGAAACGGCACTGCGTGGCTACGTGCCGTTGGAGCGGTCTTACAGCTACGGAGTACTGGTGAGGGCGTTGGCCGCATGGCCGGGCAGTTTCGTGCCGCTCATCGCGGTCCAATCGCTCGCGGGTGCCGCCACGGCGGGGATGTTGGCGATCACCTTGGTGTACGCGTTCGGCGCACGACCGGGAATCGCTCGCCTCGCCGCCATCGCTTGCTGCCTGGACCCACTACAGGTGGTGCACGAGCGTCTCGTCCTAACCGAGGCATTCGCTCAGTTTCTGTTTGCGGCGCATCTCACGGCCGTCTTGTGCTACGCCTACCGCCCCTCAATTCCGCGATTACTCACAGCACTCGTCGCAGGCATTCTGTTGGTCAGTCTGCGAACGATTTATCTTCCCGTGGTTTGGCTTGCCCCGATAGCCGCAATGGGCGCGGTTTGGATCGGCAACGGCTTCGGCCCGAAAGCCACGAGGTTGTATAGTTTGGGACGCCATTTTGCGACGATGGTGCTGCTGACAGTGTTACTCCACGGCGGCTATCAGTACGGGATGGGTGCATTGACGGGACTTCCGCCCGCCTATCTGCACGAAAGAGGGTTTTTTCAGATCGCTGCCTGGGCTCCGCTCATTCAACCCGAAGACGCTCAGGAGCCACGGACCATCGAAGCGATCCGGGACACAGCCGAGTCATCGCACCCGTTGAAGGATCGTTCCCAACGTGACTTTCATCGTTGGAGTCGAGACGGGCTTGTGTCGCGGCTGTTATTGGCACACGGAGGAGACCGGTTTGCCGCGAGTCAAGCGGCCGGTGCGACTGCGCGAAATGCGGGATTGCGAGATCCGATTCGCGTGCTCGACCTCGGTTGGACCACGTATCTCGACTACTTCCGCTACGTCCAGCTTTTGGAACACAAGTTGCCGGCAGAGCACGGAAAGTGGTCGCGATTTTCCCAGGCTCAGACTGCGGAATTGCGAGAACGATTCGGCTGGGATACGCGGGACAGTCTGGCGAACAGCACCTCAAGCAAAGACTATCACTTGTCGGCCGATTGGTACTACTACCTGTTGCTGATTTCTCCGGCGATCCAGTTCGTCTGCGTCTGCGTTTTACCCCGACAGCGTTGGGCAACCGGAATGATTATTTGCAGCACGAGTTTGCTCATGTTGGTCACGATCTGCGTGATGGCCTCGACGCCGGTCGTCCGCTATTTATCCCCCTTGGGATACACGTCAATTCTGACTCTTTCTCTCGCGGTCAACGCGATCGCGGACAGGCGTCGTCTCGGGATTTTGCCGCAATCGACTTGTTTCCGAAAGCAGATCTGACCATAATCATTAAAACAAAACTGTTTGGAGAATCGCCCGGTCGTCGTACCCACAAACGTTCTTCACCGACGAGTTCGACGGGCGTTCGAATTCGAGGAGCCTGTCGTATGACAAATTACCCGGCATGCCGACAGGACACGAGAAACCGGTCGCGTGCGTTTACGTTGATCGAACTGTTGGTCGTGATCGGGATTATTAGTGTCCTAGTTGGGTTGCTATTACCCGCAGTACAGAAGGTCCGCTCCGCGGTCATCCGCTCGCAGTGCGCAAACAACATGCGGCAGGTCGGTCTGGCGCTCCATCAGTTCCACGATGTCAATCGCGTATTTCCCAGTAACGGCGGATGGGACGGCAAACAGACGATCACCACCGCAACAGGTTCAGCTTTTACGCCAACCACTTTTGATAAAACACCCAACGAGTTGTACCAGTGGGGAGTCGGCGACCCCCGTTTCAGCCCGCGAGATCAAACTGGCAGTTGGGTGTATTCCATTCTGACTTACATCGAACAAGAGGCCGCTTTTCGCCAAAGATCATGGACCGCCCAAGCACCCGTCTTACTGTGTCCGGGCCGGCGGAGTACGCGCCCCAGCGTCATGATCGCCGAGGACGCGTTTGGAAAGTACGCGGGCGGCGGCTGGGAATGGGGTAAAACCGACTACGCGGTGAACCTCGAATCGTTCGACAATCGTCCCCTGTGCCACTCCACGACTCGGTTCACCGATGGGCTGTCGAACACGGTGCTCGTCGGAGAAAAAGCTTACGATCCATCGGTCCAGAGGGCTGACAACTGGTACTGGGACGAACCGTATTTTTTTGGCGGCTCGAAGGGCACCTCACGCGGCGGTTTGGGCTTGGTGCCGGATCGTCCGGGTGTCCCTTACAAAGAAAATTGGGGGTCGCCCCACGGCTCGGGCGTGCAATTTGTTTTCGGCGATGGTAGCGTCCGGTCGTTGTCCTTCAAGACTGACACCGACCAGTTTGCGGCCCTGCTCACGCCCGATGGGGGCGAAGCAGTCACCCTCCCATGAAAGTCACACGTACCATTTTCGTCGCGGTCCTCTCGATGTCGCTGACGACCTCTTCCGACTCTTCGGGAGCAGATCGCGATTTGAAGGATGTCCTGGACTTCGCGGCACGGCCCCGGTTGCTCGACACGCACCTCACACGGTTCGGCCCTTCGTCCGCCCGCACTGTCGTGAAGGACTCGGGAGGAGCGAGAATTCGTTTGACGGGCGATAAGAAATCCGTCGGGCAGACCGGGATGTACTCGTACTTCTCGTTGGCGGGCGACTTCGAGGTGTCGGTGACTTATAACCTCGTCCAACTCCAATCTCCCCAAGGCGGCTACGGTGCGAGCGTCGGCGTCGTACTCGACGCGGAGGGCACTGTCGGTGCTGTCACGCTCGCCCGCGGGTACCACCCCACCGATGGCCAAGGGTATTGGCTGAGTCGTTCGGTACCGGCGAATGGTGAAACGAAGTACAGTCGTCAATTTTTTCCGTCGACGAGCAAACACGGCCGACTCGCCTTGCACCGCAAAGGGAATACGGTCATGGGCATGGTGGCCGATTTGCCGAGCGAGCCGCTCAGGGAGCTGACAACGACGCCTTTCACGGCAGGGACGGTAAGACAGTTTCGCTTGTATGCGGACAACGGCGGTTCACCGACTGTCGTCGATGGGCGGCTGACAAATCTATTCGTGAAGGCCGAGGAGATCACCGGCGGCATACCCGAAATGGAATCTGCCGGCGGCTGGTGGAGAACCGCGGTCGGGGTTATCGCCGCAGTAGGAGTTGCGTTGGGTGGCTTAGTTTGGTTTCGACGCAGAAAACATAAAAAGTGCAAAATACAATCTTAGCGGTCGAATACAAACACATATAGAGTCGGTATGATTTCATAAGTACTCACGATCTGGTCTTTGCTTCTCATACTATTGCTCAAAATTTATCAGCCGACAAAAGATTAAAAACAAGAAAAGATGATAGATCTTTTATGATAAATTCAATAATAAGTGTCAACCCCATTGCGATCGGGATTATTGTCATACAATTTTGTTTGCTTGTCTATGGTTGCTTTGTACAGGCATCAGTGTGGGATGAGCCAGACCATCTTGCAGCAGGTATTAGCCATTTGCATACAAGCAAGTTCGATGCATACAGAGTTAATCCGCCACTCGTTAGGTTATTTATCACATTGCCTGTCGTTAATTAGGTAGCTGTCCAATGTCTGCGCTCGTATTCCCGCGTTCGCGAGAATCGGGTATTGATGCGATATGGATGCGACCGAGACACTCAAGAACGACTTGCGCGCGGGGCGGTTCGACGCGGATCGGTTGATCGCGGTCATCGATGCGTTGTAGCGTCAGTTGCGTCTCGCGACGCAGCGGATTGCCGAACTCGAGAAGTTGTTGCCGAATGCTCCGACGGCGAAAGTCGACGAAGCGTTTTCGCTACGGGCCAAAGAGAAGCGTCAGGAAGCCCGCGGACAAGCAAAGCCAAAAGGGTCGCGAAAGCGGCGTCGCGGTCAGATCGCCAGCGAAGAAAAACTCAAATTGGCCGCGCGCACCGAAGCGGCTTTCCCAGAGGGCGTCGATCCCAGCGAGTGCCTATTGTCGCACGTGCGTCCGGTGTGGCGGATCGAAAGCGGAGTCGCCGTGGTGGTCGCGTACGGGAAGATTCCCGCCGTCAACGGCCGCAGCGAATTCGGCATGGAGATCGTCGTCGAGGTCGCGTTTTGGTTTACTCGATGGGCCAATCGTTCGACAAAGCCTGCATCGTGCTGAACTTTTTCCAGAATCTGAAACTGAAAAAATCGCAGGCCGACGCACTTTTGCACCAGTTGTCGCGACACTGGGAGAACGAATTCGAGGCGCACTGCACGCTGCTCGCGAACTCGCTGGTCGTGCATGCGGACGAGACGAGTTGGAGCATCAATAGCGTCTGGGCGTTCCTTTCGGAGAAGGCGCGCAACCTGTTTTTCGGCGTCCACAAAGATGCGGAAAAGTTGAAAAAGATCCTCGATCCGGCGAGCTTCAAGGGCCTGATTATCAGCGACGATGCGGCGGTATATGCGGACTTCACAAAGTCGCAAAAGTGCTGGGCACACCTTCTGTGTAAGGCGATTAAGCTGACGCTGCAAGATCCGTCGAACGAGGAGTACCGCACGTTCGCGGCCCGGTTACTTGCGATTTTTCGCGAAGCGCTTCGCGTGCAGAACGATCAGACACTCGACGACGTCCGTCGCGTCGAATGCGTCGCGGAACTCGACGACAAGATCTTGGATATGTGCAGTCCGTTTTGGCGACTGAACATGCCGCCACTCGACGGACTGGCAGGCGATTTCGATCGGCTGGTGAAAGAGATCATGCGAATCGCCTTGGATAACAAGCTATTTCCGTTCGTGACGACTCCGCGTGTGAGGCGACCAAACGGGGAAGTGAAGCCGGTGGGCGGCACGAACAACGAAGCGGAACGCGGGATGCAAACGCCGGCCGAAGCGCGAAAAACGAGCCGGACCAGCAAGACGTTGGAAGGCGCGCGACGACAAACGATCTTGACGAGCGTGCTGGAATCGCTGTGTTTGTACTTTAAGGCGTTCACGCTGGCGAACGTGATCGCGGAGGTCAATCGCTGGTCGCAGCAAGGGAAAAGCGCCTTCGAGCAACTCGTGGCCAAGCTCAAAATCCGCCCGCCAGACGCATCGATACTCGATCAGATCTTTCACCAACCAAGTGGCTGACGCCCCACTGTCAGTCGCACGAAAACACTGGATTCGTAAGCGGAGATGATATCCGCAGCTCAACCCTGCGCAGATTGGACAACTACCTAAAGAAGTGGGGCGTGAGAATCTTCCTCGTCCTGATCCGGGAGAGCTTCGGATTGGCAACCAATCAGCCGCTCGACTGCCAAATTAAAAATTTTCAAAATTGCTCTCGACTCATTTCGCAAATTCCGTAAAAATATGTAAGTACAACATGTTGCAAGGAGTTCTAATGATGCGTAAGCCTGTGCGAATTGCTCTCGTGCTCGCTATGACCGTGGGACTATTCTTGTCCTTTCCCTCAGCCAGGTATGCCATGGCTGGGATATGTACGGATGCAGGCAATAAGCCCAACGCTAAAGGGCCATGTGTAGGGGCGCATAAATGGGATTATGTGGGTGGTGGCAGTAATCTTTGCGGTGGAATATGTGAAACGCAAACAAGGACGTGGGCTGGCGGGGAATGTTCGGGGACAAGCGGGGCTTCTTCGAATGATTGTATCTCCTGCAACGCAGTGCCTCAATCTATCCAGGTGCCATATACTCAAACTCAGTGTTCAACGGCCATGATGATTGTTTGTATAGCGGCGTTTGGCATTGTTGGAACTGTTACGATAGGGCTTGGAGTGGCCTGTTGTATCGGTGCTACTCCGCTCGGTTGCTTGGCGTGTTTTGGTTTAGGCGTTGTCGCAATTGGGGCAGAAGAATGTCTTATGCTCAAGTGTATATTTACATGCACAGCGGGAGCTCCGATTTCGGCTGGCAGCACTCCGGAGTGTGGCTGAGAACGCGAGTTTCGGTTCCGCAATCTAGCCATCAATTAGAAAATGATGTTCTTGTGGAACGCGGAAAAACAAGATTAACGAATGATGCCAAATGTTTCTGTTAAGGTTATAATCCCATAAATCCTAAATGGTGAACAAATGTACAGTTATCTCAGAAGTGTACTCGTAGTGGCGGTTAGTTCAGGCATACTGCTTGCCTCGCCGATCACTCAGCGTGTAATCGCGGGTGTCTGTGGAGGTGCTGCGGCAAACGCAAAAGGTCCCTGTATCGGTACCCATCAGTGGGTGAGTACCGGGATAGGGGAAGGGCCATGTGGTCTATGCGGTACGGTGACTGAAGTTTGGAGTGGTGGCAGTTGCGCTGGCACAAGTGGCGCATCTTCGAACGACTGTACAGACTGTTCGGTTAGTCCTCACACAACCACTACAGCCTACACTCAAACACAACGTGGGATGTTCACGGTAATGGCGTGTTATGTGGCACTCGGACTTGTTGGAGGCGCTGCAGGGGTTGCATGTACTGGAATTTGTGTGGTGTTGGGGCTTGTGAGCGGCGGTGTTGGCTGCATTTTGACTATGGTGCTTTGTGAAGCTGCTGTGCTTGGTGGTGCTGCTTGCGCTTCTACTTTTTGCACGTATACCTGTTCGGCAGGGGCTCCAGTCACGGCTGGGTCTGTAAATGACTGTCAATGATTACTAGATTCATAGATTTTTACTTAAAATGAGTATCTCTTTACAATTGCAACCATTCCGCCAGCGGAACTGGCGGTATTCTGTTGACTGATTTGAATAACCCTAAGGAATTTTGCAGGATAGCTGTGGAGCCCTTCCTAGTCTTATTAACGGCTTGGTGCTGATTGTTGATCCGGAGGCAAATAACAATGCATGAATCTCGTAATTTGCTATCATTGGTCTACCCTAAATTCATCATCTTCTCTGACCTTTAATCAAAATATACTATGTTTAACTTTGTGCGTATCTGCTTGTCGGTCAATTTATTACTGATTGTTTGCCACCCTGTGCATGCGGATAATATGCCATCAAAACCACTTGACACTGATGAGGTGCTTCGTCAGGCCATGGTATCCGCCAGTGCCGCGTATCGCACTGTCGCCGGGTTGTACGTCAGTAGAACAACAAACCCACCGACGACCGAGTCGGATGAAAAAACCAAAGCACATCTTGAAGAAGTCCGTAAGACGATTCGAAAACAAAACGCGGAGCAGGCTGAGCGGATACGTAAGGCGGGTGGTGTGCCCAATATGGTCAAATACGAAACAAACATGGAAGCCACACTAGCAGAGCTGAAATCAAAATCAGGATCATCAACGACTACAGAGATCTGCAGGTACGCGATTGATGGGCCGAAAGTTCGCCTTGAAAGGCTTAAGGTCTCAGATGAAGCCTCGCTAGATGAAATCAAAGATATGTTTTTGAATAAAAAGATTGATATGTCTAATTCGACAGTTAGCGTTTGGAATGGAATAGAGACGATGCACATCATCCGTGATGGAAATAAATCTGATGGTGCCTCTCGCAAAAATACAGCTGTGATGTCTCAGACAAATGAAGTTGCAATTCCAGTGATACTGACATTTGGTAAGATTATCCCTGAAAAAGGCAATGTTATTGATGCTCTTAACCAATTGAGAAATGCGAAATTTCCGATCGTTGCAACCGAAAAAACCGAAATGGGGAGTGATCGAACTGTTAAGCTCCAAATCGGCGAACCTAATAATGTCGCTCTTGAAATGACACTCGTGTTATTGCCTGATAAGGGCTATCTTGCGCAGTCGTCGATTGTCAAGGCAAAGACTGTGCTTTCGCTTCGCGAAATCTGTGAAGATTTTTATAAAACATCGGCAGGTTTTTGGGTACCTCTTAAAGGAACACGTGAATCATACAAGGCAAGTCCACAAGGTGTGGTGTCGCTCGCTACACGATTCTCCTTTGCAACAATTGAAGCACCGGTGTATGACGCAAATATACCCAACGCTACTTTCGATATTCGGAATGATCGGTTGTTTACAGAAGCTAAATTCATGGAGAACCGAACTGAAACGCCTGGAATCGGAGACGAGAACAAAATTTCCGATAGTTCATCACGGTGGCGCAGATACTTATATGGGATCATCCCATTGATAATTCTTGTCATCGTCTTCACGATTCACAAGCGAAGATTGAAAATTGCTGGATGAACGTTATGTGACTTACTAAACCTGAACGATGTCGATATTGAATCGATAAATTCAAAGCTTTTTTCTGTTGTACAGTGTCTAGAGGCGACCATGTCGATATTCCGCAAATCTTTGCTCCTCCTTCTGGTCGTCAGCGGTTTCGTTGCTTTTTTTTATGTGATGCTCTCGCCTCTTGGCCAGAATCGAAGCGGGGCTAATTTGCCTCTAGTCAAACTACTCCCGCAGAATCAGTTGGATTACATTACTGACCAATTTCGATTTGACGTCGGTTCGAACTCTGTTCTCAGGTGTAAGTTTCAAATAATCAATAACCTACAGCACCCACTTTCTGAAATTCATTTAATTCCTAGCTGTGGCTGTTCGCGGGCAATTGTTTCAAAATCTTCTCTTATGCCTGGCGAGATTGCAGACATTGAATTAACCACTCTAGTTAATGCCACTTCTCGTGGTGAATCTGTTACTATTACAACGGGAGAGGGCTTGGCTTACCTTATTCGATGCAACTATTCCGAGAAAAGTTCCCAACTTGCTACGGGCATAACTGCAAGTCCCCAGCGCTGCCTAGTCGAGGAGCCAACATCTTTTGTGCCGTTTCATACAGCAATTCGGGTAAAAATTTCAGACAAGGTGAGATGGCCAGATGTTTTGGCTGACGTTTCTGGAGATGGAGTTGCGACCGTCGCTTGGAATACCGAGATTGAACCAGATGGTACTCGAGGGCTTAATGTATCGATCAACCGGCCAGTAGCAGGTCCTGTAAATGAACACATTTTGTTATTTACCACTCGTGCACCGCATTACAGTACCGGAATTGCGGTTCCTATTGCGGGATTTTTTCGTTCTAATTTTACTGTCTTACCAAGTATTGTAGATCTTGGATTAGTTGAAACTGTACAGAAAACTCAGACAGTCATTAAAATTCGCTCAGAAAGCTCAACTAGAAAAATTAGTTGTCGCACATCTGGCGAATGGAGAGTGCTTGAGACACTTGCGACTGATTCCAGTGGGGAACTGACGGTTATTGTTGGATTGCCTGATGTTTCAAAGCCTGGAAAGAAACATGGCAAATTAATTATCAATTATGCTGAAGATGAAACTTCTATCCCATCATATATTGTTTCCTTGTTTGCAGAGCTTTCTTCGACAAAATAGTTTGGTCCCCTGTTTGCCGCCGACGGTGTACTTTCTGGAGCTGGTTTTTCTCGCACCATTGCGGACCACTGTTTGGCATACATTAAATTGATTGAAGTATTCAAACGAAAACCGTAACCTTTTCCCCAAATTTCTGCATATGTTCAACTGGCTTTTAGTGCGATCAGCTATCGCTGTTATGTTATGCCTTGCAGCAACATTAAAGATAATCTCACTGAGGCACACGGAATCCAGTGCTCCTTTCGAATTTACCGATAGTTTTTTTTCTTCATGTCAAATTCTTTTGGAATTTGCGATTGGATCACTGCTTGTGTCTGGTTTAGTGAAGAGTTTGGCAAGGAAGTTCTCGATTATTGTCTTCACTTTATTTATTCTGTATCTATTCTTTCTCTTGCTCAATGGCGGAGCCAATTGTGGGTGTTACGGAAAAGTTGGTGTTGCAATATGGAAATCGCTACTCGTTGATGTTTTTTTTCTCATCGCTCTGCTTCGTTCAAGACCAATCGAATCTCGCCAATTTCCTCTCCGTACATCCATCTTTTATCAATCGTGCGGGGTCGTTATCTCGTGCGGAGTTGCAGCTTGGATGGGATTGTTTGGAGATAACTTAAATCCACAATCGCATGTATCAACTACCAGACCAACCAAATTACTTGTAACCGCCACTTGGACTGGACAACACATTCAAACGATTCCATTTCTCAATTGTGACAAGTCGCTTCACAATGGAAAGCGGGTGTTAGTTATTATTCGTGCTGACTGTTCTTCGTGTGCTGAAGTCCATCTGGAATTTTTAGCCTTAAAGAATCGAAAAGATGACTATCACTATATTCATGACGTTTCGTTTCTTGAATTGCCGTCTTTTTCTCCTGATTCATCCTCCCCCTTAGTTCACAGTGCTGTACAGGCACAATGCACACTAACAGATCAGTTTGCGTGGGTTGCAAATACTCCGATTATCGTCGAGTTTGTAGATGGCGTCGTTGTCCGTGCTTTTGATCGGGCAAAACCCGGTTCGTCCGAATTCTTTCGAGTATCACGATAGAGTCAGGCAAGGATAACTTAGTCATCTGTAAGAACCAACCGGTTCCTGAACTCGTCTCCGATTTTTCCGCGATACGGGAACTGAAAGTTTGGAAGACAGTGATCTCATCTAACGAGGTGAATGACCTATCCCATAAGTACCCAGCAGTGAAAGTGACTCGATGAGTACACCAAATGATCGGATCGGAGGTAGTGGGGTTATTCGCCACCAACGGCTAGCCCTCGCCGCCTTGCTCTCGTTTCAGACCGCCTTACTGGCTTGGTCAGCGATCATTCACAGCCCTACCGTAGACGAAGTCGGCCACTTGGCCGCCGGATTGCACCATTGGCAGACGGGCAGTTTCGACCTGTATCGGGTCAACCCACCACTTGTACGACTCGTGGCGACCGCTCCACTCGCACTCCTTGGTCTGAAGGTGGAATCACCAGATCAAACACAACCGCCTTCACGACCGGAATTCAACCTCGGTCGTCGGTTCGTTGACCAACACGGACTGAGGGCTTTTTGGTACTTTACCATCGCACGTTGGGCGTGTATCCCGTTCGCGCTATTGCTGACGACCGTGATTGGTCTCTGGGCACGCGAATTGTACGGGCCAGTCGGTGGTGGGTTGGCGGCCTCACTATGGGTAGTCTGTCCAAACACCCTTGCCAACGGCCAGATGATCACGCCCGACACTGGGGGCGCAGTATTTGCGTTTACGGCAACCTACTTGTTTTGGCGGTGGGTAAAGAAGCCCGAGTGGTTTGGTACCGTAGTTTCTGGCGGGGTACTCGGTCTGGCAATCTTGTGTAAATCGACGAGTATTTTGTTGGTCCCCACCTGGCTGACATTGTGGTGTATCGTGCGATACCGCTTGACCCCACAATCGACCGATATTCGCTCACACATGGTGGCCAAAAGTTTTGTCATCTTTTCGATCGCGATCTATATGTTAAACGCTGGGTATGGTTTTGAAGACACTGGTATTACCCTCGGGAAATTTCAGTTCACGAGTGAATTTTTAACCACCACAGGCTCCCATGGACGCCCGATGAATCGCTTCCTAAACACCGGAATCCAGAACCTGCCGGTCCCCCTACCGCGGAATTTCGTTGAAGGCATCGATGTTCAGAAGCGAGACTTCGAGTCTGGCATGCGGTCTTACCTCAGGGGTGAGTGGCGGACGTCCGGGTGGTGGTGGTACTATCTGTACGGGCTGATTGTTAAAACACCTGTCGGCACATTGGCACTCTTTGGCATTTCGATACTCAGCCTCGCACTAATGAATCGGGGTAGCTGTGGGTGGCGGGACGAGTTGTTTTTGCTGTTTCCAGGATGTGTTATTCTTGGTTTCGTTAGCTCCCAAACTGGGTTCAACCACCATTTGCGGTACGTCTTGCCTGCTTTGCCATTTTTCTTCGTCTGGATCGGGAGGGTGACAGCTTATTCCGGCTCGTTTCAACGGTTCTGGAGCTTGGGAATATGCAGCTGTCTGGTTGCGTCGGCAGTCAGTAGTTTGATGGTCTACCCACACTCTCTGTCGTATTTTAATGAGCCGGCAGGCGGTCCACGTTGCGGTCATGACCACCTTGTGGATAGCAACATCGACTGGGGACAGGATTTGTTGATTCTCAAGAACTGGCTTGACAGGCACATTGAGGCAAGGCCGTTCGGGCTGGCCTACTTTGGGTATGTCGACCCTAGGACTGCGGGCATAGAATTCACCCTTCCACCGCGGGGGCCAACAGCCCCTGCAGACTTCCTTCCCCCGCGATCCCAAACACTCGGCCCTCGCCCTGGTTGGTACGGGATTAGTGTCACTATGCTTCGCGGTTATCATTACCCACTCGCAACTGGCACGAACGGGTTTGACTACATCGATGCAGAGTACTTTGCCTACTTCCGAAAGTTCCAGCCTCTCACGACAGCGGGGTACTCGATTTACATTTACCACCTCACTGAGGCCGACTGCAATGCCGTGCGGGCTGAGTTGGGGCTACCTCTTCTTTGAGGCACCTCACCCATAAAACAAAACTCACGGTAGATTAGTCTTAGGTGATTCCGATTCCGTATTTGTCTGGGTCAGTGGACAAATTTTGGTGTCCGTTGCCACGTGGGCACTACCAGACGATATCGCTGATCCTGTTCCACCTTGAGCAAGACGCGAAGCACGACCGTTGCTCGCACTGCCAGTCGCCCCACGTCATTCGCCACAGGGCCGAAGAACGCACCATTCGCACCGTGCCAATCGGC
>JANYHV010000008.1 GCA_025362195.1 Fimbriiglobus sp.
GGATGATGACCGACCCGCCGTCGCCGCCGTCGCCGCCGTCGGGGCCGCCCTGCGGGACGTACTTCTCCCGGCGGAACGACACCATGCCGCGGCCGCCGTCGCCGCCCTTGACGAAAATCTCGACGCGATCGATGAACATGAAACGTTCCTTACATCTGGTCCACGGTGCGGATACCGAGCAGCGAGAGCGCCGTCTGAATTGTTCGCGCCGTGACGTGAACCAGCAAGAGCCTCGACGCCTTCAACTCCGGCGTGTCCGCTGTCAACACCGGGCACCCCTCGAAAAACGTACTGAACGCCTTCGACAAATCCCACAAGTACGCACCAATGTGGTGCGGCTCGTACTTCGCCGCCGCTTCGTAGACCGCGTCGCCGAAGCGGAGCAGTTGCAAACCCAAGGCGCGTTCGGCCGGCTCGACCAATGTGACCCCGCCAGCCGTGTAGCCGTCGAATGCCACCTCGCCCTTGCGGAAGATGGCGCGGCAGCGGGCGTAGGCGTACTGCATGTACGTCGCCGTGTTGCCCTTCGTGGCCAGCATCGTGGCGAAGTCGAACTTGTAGTCGGACGTGCGGTGCGTGCTCAGGTCGGCGAACTTGATCGCCCCGACGCCGACCGCCAAGGCCACGTCGCGCAAGGTCTCGTCGCTCACGTCCGGCACGTCGTGGCCGGACGCCTTGCGCTCTAGCAAGCTGAGTTCAAAGAGCCGGCCGCCGAGGTCGATGCCCTCGTCGATGAGGTCGCCGAGTTCCTTGCCGCCGCCGTCGCGCGTCTTGATCGGCTTGCCGTCTTTGCCCAGCACCGAGCCGAAGCTGACGTGCTGCAACTCGACGCCGCCGACGCCCGACTTGCGGGCCGCGGCGAACAGGTTCTTGAAGTGGTAGCCCTGGCGGAAATCGACGACGTACAAGATCGCGTCGGGCTGAAACTGCTCGACGCGGTACTGGATCGTCGCCAGGTCGGTCGTCGTGTAGGTGTACGCCCCGTCGCGCTTGCGGATCAGCGTGACCGCCTCGCCGTCGCCGCGGATGATGACCGCCCCGCCGTCGCCAACCTCGGCGACACCCTTCGCCAGCAAATCGCTGACGACGCCGTCGAGCATCGGTTGATAGAAGCTCTCGCCGAACAAATGACCGAACGGCAGGATGTCGAGCTTGGCGTACACCCGGCGAATCTCGTCCATGCACGGCGGCATGAACTCGGCCCACAATTTACGATTCTCGATGTCCCCGGCGTGTAACTTTGCCGTTTCGAGTCGGTAGGCGTCGGCGACGGGGTTCTTGAACGGCAACTTGGCGTCGCCCTCGTCGTCGTCCTCGTCGGACTTGGCCCGCTTGGTGCCGTTGACGAAAATCCGCGTCAACTCCGCGACCGGGTCTTCCGCGAAGGCTTCCTTGTCGAGGAAGTTGGTGAACGCATTCGACAAAATATCTACGCTGCCGGCGACGGTGCGAACTTGCAGGTACAGCCGGGCGAGTTCGCGGACCGGGTTGGCCTTGTACGCGTCTTTGTTGAGGAAGGTACGATAGCCGTAGATCAACATGCCGAACTGGGTGCCCCAGTCGCCGAGGTGGTTGTCCCCAACGACAGTGTGGCCCAGGTGCGTCAAAATGCGCACCAGCGCGTCGCCGATGACGGTACTCCGCAGGTGGCCGACGTGCAGCGGCTTGGCGACGTTCGGCCCGGAGTAATCGACGACGAACCGGCTTGGGGACTTGACCTTCGCCACGCCGAGGCGCGGGTCGGCGGCCACGGCCTGCACGGCGGCGGCAATCGCGCTCGTCTTCAGCGTCAGGTTGACGAAGCCCGGCCCGGCGACGACGGCGGTCTCGATCAGGTCGTTCGGCGGGATCGCGGCGACGATGGCCGCGGCAACTTCCTGCGGCTTCTTGCCGAGCGCCTTGCCGAGGCCCATCGCGCACTTCAACTGGAAGTCGCCGAACTCCGGCTTGCCGCTGGGCGTGAGCGTGTTCAACGCCTCGGCCCGCTTGGCCGCGTCGGGGACGAGGGCCGCCAGGGCGGGGTCGAGCAGGGCTTTCAACTTGACCGACGGGTTCATCGGGGCACGTCTCGGGGCAATGTCACCAACGAACGAACCCACCCGGAGGCGTCCGGGTGGGCAGAACGGGTCAGTTTATCCGCACGGCATCCCGGCGGAAGTGGCGTTACTTCGCTTCGCCCAACTCGTCTTCGTCCTCGTCTTCCAGGTCCACTTCGTCCAGTTCGTCGTCGTCTTCGTCCGCGAGTTCGGCGGCGTCCTGGGCGATCGACTCGGGGTCGAACTCGCGCTCCCAGTCGATCCGCTTGGCGTCGGCCCACAGCACTTCGAGCTTGTAGTAGTCGCGGGTGTCCGGGTCGAAGGTGTGCGTGAGCACGTCGCCGTAGTCCTGGACGATCCACTTGCTCGTGTCGTACCCCTCCACGCTCATGCGGGTGTCGCCGACGTTCCGCAGGGCGGCGTCGGTCTCCTCGACGATCGTGTGGACCTGACGCCGGCTACTCCCGGTGCTCAGCACGAAGTAGTCGAACATCGGGGTGAGGCCCCGGAGGTCGAGCACGAGGATGTCTTTACCCTTGTTGTCCGCGGCAACCTTGGCCGCGAGGCACGCCCGGTCGTGGCCGGAAATGAGTTCGAGACGGGGGACCGGAGTCGGGGTGACTTCGATCGGAGTGAACACCGAGGGAGAAATAGTGGGGCTCAAGTGACCTCCTTCAGGGTGCGCCCCCCGAGAGTCGGTGCCGCAAGCCGTCAGGGACCAGTGCCGTGGCGTTCGTGGGGCAGTCTCCGGGAGGAGCAAAGCGGTGTCCGGGCGAAAGACCCGATCAACACGTTCGACGCGGAACACCCGCATCGAGAGCATCATCGGTCATTCGCGGTAAATTTCAAGCGGCGACTCCCGTTTCCCTGCGAATCGCCCGGATCGTCGGGCAACTCCCGCGGAGAAACTGTCGCCGGCGGAAGACGGACCAGGTGGCCACCCGACAGGTTCAGGCCACTCTCTAAGATTGTCCATACCCCACACCCGATACCCCACACCCGATCGAGACGACATGCCCCCGAAAATTCTCATCGCCCCGAGCCACCTGCCCGAGATCGAGTCGATTTACGGCCCGGCCCTGGCCGGGTTGAACGCCGAACTCGTCTACCCCAAGCGACCGGCCCAGATGACCGAGGCGGAGTTACTCGACCAACTCCCCGGGTGCGTCGCCAGCCTGGCGGGGTCGGAGCCGTACACCCGCCGCGTCATCGAGGTGGCCGCGAAGGCGGGGCTGAAAATCCTCGCCCGCGCCGGCGTCGGCTACGACGGCATCGACGTACAGGCGGCCACCGACCACGGCGTCGTCGTCACCTACGCCCCGGGCACCAACCACGAAGCCGTCGGCGAAACCGCGCTGATGTTGATGCTCAACCTGGCCAAGAGTTTCGTCCTCCAGCACGCGCAAATCGCCGCCGGCAAGTGGCCCCGCCGCGCGTACCAACCCCTGCGCGGCCGCACGCTGGGCGTGATCGGCCTCGGCCGCACCGGCAAGGCGACGACCACTCGCGCCCGCGCCTTCGGCATGACCGTCCTCGCCACCGACCCCGTGCAGGACACGGCCTTCGCCGCGACGCACGCCGTCGAGTTCGTCGGCCTGGACGACTTACTCCGCCGCTCCGATTACGTGTCGCTGCACGTCCCGCTGACGCCGGTGACGCGCAAGCTCATCAACGCCGAAACCCTGCGTCTCGTGCGGCCGACGAGCTACCTAGTCAATTGCTCGCGCGGCGAAGTTGTTGACGAGGCCGCCCTACTCGAAGCTTTGACGACGAGGCGGCTCGCCGGGGCCGGCCTCGACGTGTTCGAGCACGAGCCGCCCGGCGACAACCCGCTCACGAAACTCGACAACGTCGTCCTGACGGCGCACACGGCCGGGGTCGATTGGCAGAGCCGCAACGACATGGCCCGCGTCCCGGCCGAGTGCATCGCCGCGCTCATGACCGGCGGCTGGCCGAGCGAGTGCGTCGTCAACGGCGAGTTGCGGGGCACGTGGTCGCTCTGATCCGCCGAAGTCACTTGCCGGAGTTCGCCCGTTCGAGGTCGCGGAGGAAGGCGAGGGCTTCGTCCAGGGTGCCGACGACCGCACCGGGCACGCGGCCGGCCGTGTCGCACCGCCGGAGCAGCATCAAGTCGTCGAAATCGGGCGAGGCTTCGAGCTTGACCCGGGCGCGGTGCCCGAGGGTGCCGGCCTGGTGGTCGAGCGCGAGCATGTGGTTGGCGATGAAGAAGGCGGTGCGGTCGGTGACCAGTCCGTCCAGCGCTTGCACCCCGGCCGCGACGTGGTCGTAGGGGTCGATCCCCTTGCCCACGTCGTGCAGCAGCGCCGCGAGCAAGAACTCCTCGTCGTAGCTCGACACGTCCTTGGCCCGCTCGAAGACCTGCAACGAGTGGTACAGCACGTCCCCCTCGGGGTGGTACTTGGGGTTCTGCTTGACCCGCTCCAGGGGCGCGAGTAGCAGGCGGAACAGTTGGTACGGATCGACGGCTTCGTCCTGCTCGCGGACCGCCCCGTCGATGTCGATCTCCGGGTACTCCGCGGCCAGCAGTTGCTCCAACTCCGCGATGGACGCCCGCTCGATCGCCTTCCCGGTGATGGACGACTTGAAGACGTAATGGGCCTGGTTCTCGGCGTACACGGTCAACTCGAACGGGAAGGCGTCGTAGACGTGGACGTGCGTGAAGACGCGCGTCTCGCCGTGCTTCTCGATCTGCTTCCGCTCCACGTCGTACTGCAGCCCCTCCGCTTCGAGGAGGCTCGTGATCGCCTCGACCGAGTCGCTGAACAGGTGCAGGTCGATGTCCGACCCCTTGCGGACGTGCCCGGTCATCACGCTGCCGATGAGCCGGGGGAGGAACCGACAGAGTTGCCGCATGAAGCGGAGTGCGTGCAGCCGCATGTCGCGCAAGTCGGCGGTCCGCCGTTCGCCCTCGTGGAGCCGGGCGAAGGTCTGCACCTGGTCGCGGATTTCGGCGTTCGAGGGCAAGTCGCTCGACTTCACGTCGCCCCGGCAGATCCGCTTGGCGGCCTTGCGTTTGGCAGTGAAGTACTCGGACTCGGAGCGGGTGTACATCAGGCGTGCCGCTTCAAAAGCGATCGCGTGCCGGAGTTTGGCGTCGGCCATGAGACGGGAACGGCGGGAGATTTTTAACGAGCCTGTTCACAGCCGCCGCGAGGCTCGTAGGGCTACGTTACCACGCCGACGAGTGCGGTGACAGCGGAAGTCGTCCGAAATTCCGCACACAACGCTCCGGCGCGCGAGTTGCAAGAGCCGGCCCGCACCGACGACATCCCGGAGTTCACAGCGTGAAAGTGTTTCACTGCGACCACTGTCGCCAACTCGTCTCGTTCGAGAACACCCACTGCGTCAAGTGCGAGCACACCCTGGCGTACCTTCCCGACCTCCAGGCGGTCGCGTCCCTCGAACCGCTGCCCGGCGTCGAGAACACCTGGCGGGCGGCCCACGACGCGAAGCGGACGTACCGCCTGTGCGCGAACTACGTGACGCACAACGTGTGCAACGAGGCGATCACCACGGCCGAGCGGCACGAATTGTGCGCGTCGTGCCGGCTGACCCGCGTCATCCCCGACTTGAGCCTGCCCGCGAACATGCCGCGGTGGGCGAAACTGGAGGCCGCCAAGCGTCGGCTAATTTATACCCTGCACGCCGTCGGCTGCCCGGTCGTGAACAAGACCGACGACCCCGTCAACGGCCTGACCTTCGAGTTCCTCGCCGACCCCGCGACGGCCGACGCCCCGAAGGTCCTGACCGGCCATGCTGAGGGCGTCATCACGCTGAACATCAGCGAAGCCGACGACGCGGAGCGCGAACTCCGGCGGGTCCAGATGCACGAGCCGTACCGCACCCTGCTCGGCCACTTCCGCCACGAAGTCGGGCACTACTACTTCGACCGGCTCGTCAAGGACGGCCCGCGGATCGACCGCTTCCGCGCACTCTTCGGCGACGAGCGGCAAGACTACGCTGAAGCCCTGCAACGGCACTACGCCCAAGGCCCGCCGCCCGACTGGCAGGAGCGGCACGTCAGCGCGTACGCGGCCAGCCACCCGTGGGAGGACTGGGCGGAGACGTGGGCGCACTACCTGAACATGATCGACACGCTCGAAACCGCCGCCGCCTACGGCCTGTCGCTCCGCCCGGACGACGCCGGGATGCCGGAGCTCAAGTCCGCCCCGGCCGACCCGGCCGAGCGCCCCTTCGACGACCTGATCGCGAGCTGGTACCCGCTGACGTACGCGCTCAACAGCCTGTCCCGCGGCCTCGGCGTGGCCGACGTCTACCCGTTCGTGGTGTCCGCCCCCGCCGTCGAGAAGTTGCGCTACGTCCACGAGATCGTGTCGGCCCGAACACCTGTCTCGCTTCTAACGACCCAGTCCGTAACCGACAATACGCCACTGGCAGTCGTGACGCCTTCGTCCAACTGACTACGATTTGGCGTGGGTGACCGAGTGAAAGCGGGGTGAGACCCGCCTGGTCCGTCCGGGCGGACTTGTTCGCCCACCCCCGCGTGCCATAATCTACTACTCATACAGTCCACGGGTTGAGGGCGGGCGGATGTTCGGCAGTGACGTAGAACAACCGGTCGAACCGAACAGTCGAAATCGTTGGACGCGGTGGGCCCCGATAGCCGGAGTCGGTGGACTGGTAATGCTGTCGTTCGTCGCAGTCCTGGTAGCCGCACGCATCCCCACACTCTGGTCGGACCCGCCGGCGGTCGATTTGGTGGACGTTCCCGTCCGTTACGCGGTGCCGGCCGACGACGCCGGCTCGGCGCGAGTGGTTTCGACTTCCCGCGTCCTCGGGGTGCGGGCCGGCGGGCGGTACAGGGCGTACATGATTTCCGGCTTGACCGAGATGCGTTACCACGTCGTTAACGATGTGGTCGGAGGCGTGCCGGTGGCCGTAACGTACTGCGACCGCGAGAACTGCGCGCGGGTGTACGCCGCTCCGGGCCAGGTCGCCCCGACGAATTTGGCCGTCGGCGGGTATCAGGATTCCGACGGGATGCTCCTCCGAATCGGCCGATACCGCTATTCGCAGAAGTCCGGCCTGCCGATCGGGGCGGGCGATCCGCCCTTTCCTTACGCGGCAATCGTTGTGGAGGACACCACCTGGGGAGAGTGGCGGAAGGCTCACCCGGACAGTGACATCGTCGTGGGAGGCGACGTGTGAGCCACGGAACCGAAGGTGTCACAGCGGTTGGGATTGTCTGGCGCATCGAACGGGTTGGTAAGGACCAGGACGAACAGGGAACGCCACCACCCCGATACTTTTGGGTCGTGTCGCTCCCCGTCCGCTTGACTGCGTTCGGTACTCGTCGAAATGTGGCTGAGGAGGGACTTGAACCCACACGACTTGCGTCGGTCGATTTTGAGTCGACTGCGTCTGCCATTCCGCCACTCAGCCCACTCGCAAGATAACCGCTTTCCCGGTTCGGACAAGGGGCCGCCGGTGGATATTATGCCAGGGTCGCCCGTCCCGTCCCGCCCGCGAGAGTTCCGATGCCCACCAGCCAGCACCTCGACGTCGTCGCCATCGCCCCGCACCCGGACGACCTCGAAATCTTGTGCGGCGGCACCCTCGCCAAACTCGTCAAGCAGGGCTACCGCGTCGGCATCTTCGACATGACTTCGGGCGAGCCGACGCCGCGGGGGTCGCTCGAGAAGCGGAAGCTCGAAGCCGAGGCCGCGCGGGTCGCCCTCGGCGTCCAGGTGCGCGTCAATTTGGGCCTGCCGAACCGCGTGCTCATGGACGGGCCGGAGGCGCGCTACCGCGTCGCCACGGAGTTGCGCAAGTACCAGCCGAAGGTGCTCATCGCCGGGGCCGGCCGGACGCCCGCGGCATCCCCGGACCACCACCAGGGGCACCTGATCGCCGAGGCGTCGCGGTTCTACTCGCAACTGACGAAGTGGGACGACCGGTTCGGCGGCGAGGCCCCGTACCGCGTCCCGCACCTCGTCTACGCCCTCTTCCCGACCGACGCCGAACAGCGGCACTGGCACTCGACTTTCGTCATCGACATCGCCGACACGATCGAGCAGAAGCTGGCGTCGATCGAGGCCTACGAGTCGCAGTTCGACGCCGAGCGGTTCGCCAAGGTCAAGCACTTCGTCAGCGCCCACGCGGCGGTCAACGGGGCGCGCTGCGGCTTCATGTACGGCGAACTCTTCGCGCTGCCCCACCCGGTCGGCAACGACAACCTGATGTCCGTCGTCCTCGGGTCGAAAGGGTCGATCGCCCCGGTCAACCTCACGCCGGAGCGGCCCGGCCAGGACCACTTGCCGCTGAACTGACGCTACTTGGCGTAGTCGGCCGGGAACTTGCCCGGCTTCCACTCGGCGTCCTTGCGGAACTGGAACCGCGTCGCCTTGAAGTCGCCGACGTAGGTCACGTCGGTCACGGCCGGGATTTTCTCCTCCAGGCCGGCGGCCCAGAAGCAGGCGTTGACGATCATCCGCCGCGTGCCCTCGAACTCGCAGTCCTGCGACGCGCCCATCGTCGTCGTGAAGACGCGGCCGAGTTTGCCCTCGTCCCCGTAGGTCTTGGTCCAGGCGACCGGCATCATCGGGTCGTTCTTCTTCCCGGCGACCGCCTTCGAGTCGGGCTTCAAGGTCTCGGTCACTTCGCCCAGCACCAGCGTCTCGGCCGACGAAACCAGCGGCAGGTTGACGGTGTACACGTCCGACGTGCCGAAGACGCTGCCGGGCGCGACGCCGCGCAGGATGGGGTGCGTCTTGCCGGCGTCGGTGAAGACGCCGCGGGTGCCTTCCTTGCCGTGGTGGCCGTGGTGGTTGACCCACGTCTCGCCGAGGACTTGCTTGCCGAAGGCGTTCGAGTTGTACTTCGCAAACTGGCCCTTCGTGCCGGGCTTGAAGGCGTGCGTCGAAGTCCGCAGGCCGACGACCGGTTTTCCGGCGTCGAGGTACACGGCGATGTGCTGAAACTGTTCGTCCGGCAGCGTGCGATACCGCAAGAACACGACCATCAAATCGGCGGTCTTCAGCGCTTCGAGGCCGGGGATGTTGTCGGGCACGTTGGGGGCGACCGTGCCGTCCTTGGGGTCGATGGCGAAGAGGACGGTACACTTGAAGCCGTGCCGGGACGAGAGGATTTTGGCGAGCATCGGCAGGGCTTCCTCGGACCGGTACTCCTCGTCGCCGCTGATGAGGACGACGTGCTTGCCCCAGCCCGGCCCCTTCGTGCCCTCGAACGTCAGCCACGGGTCGGCGGCGACCCCGACGGTGCCGAGGCCGAGCGACGCCATCAACGCGAGCAACCACTGACGCATACCAGCACTCCGAAAACGGGAGGGGTCCACGCCAGTGGTTGTAATCGTTCGCGGGGCCGGATGCAACCGGGTGGGCGTTAATCCGCCTGGTACGTCTCCCCGCCGTTGCGGCTGACGAGGGCCGCCAGGATGCGGATGTCGGTGCTCGACCGCAGGAAGCGGACCGAGCCGTCGGCGATCAGGGCGTTCGCGCCGCCGGTGTGGAAGGCGTAAATCTGGCCGGTGCCGTCGGTCCCGTAGTAGGCGTCCGGGTAGCCGTTGAGGAGTTGGCCGTTGGTCGCGTTGATCGCGGCGGGGCCGGGATAGGTCGTGCCGTCGGCGGTCGAGCCGCGCAGGAGCGGAATCTCCGACGCCGGGCGGCACCACCCGCCGCCGTTGACGCGACTGACCCCCGCCGCCGTCGTCACGAGTTTGCCGTTGACGTAGCGGTTCGGCCGGCCGGCCGACTCGGTGAGTTGGATCGTGTTCGAGAGGCCGTCCGTGAAACTGGCGAAGTTCAACTTCACCGTCTTCGAGATCGCCCCGTTATCGACCTTGGCCGAGTTCGCGTCCACGAGGCCGAGCGTGAAGAGCTGCGGATCGACCCCGTAAATCCCGGCGTAATCGCCGTTCGCAACGATGTTCGTCCAGCCGGTGTCCGGGGCACCGTCCACGAGCGTGCCGTTCGGGGCCGACGGGCACTCGAAGGTCTTGATCCGCGTCGCCGTGATCGGTTGGAGGTGCCAGTTGATCGTCTGGTCGTAAGCGCGGAAGACGTTGTCCTGCTCGATGTACGGCAGCGTCAACGTCGCCCACCGGACGCGGACGGTGCTGGCCGCGGCCGGCCGCAGGTTGCTCGGCAGGCCGGCGTTCGGGTCGTGGTACGCGTGGAAGGCGATGCCGAACTGCTTCAAGTTGTTCGAGCAGCTCATGCGGGCAGCCGCCTCGCGGACCTTTTGCACGGCGGGCAACAACAGCCCGATCAAAATCGCAATGATGGCGATGACCACTAGGAGTTCGATCAGGGTGAAGCCGCGGCGGGGGAACGGGGAGCGTTTCATAGTCGATTCTCCGAGAAGGGTGCGAAATTATCGTTTCAGGGCAAAGGGTTCAAGAGTGGTCGGGGCGGCAAGAACGTTGGCGGTCAAGTGCGAAGTTTCCGGACTGGCGAGTTTCGGGCTGAGGCGGTTCGCGGGCGGGTCGTCCGAGCGGGCACCGGCAAGCCAGAGTTCGACGGTCACCCGGTAACTGCCGGCCGGGGCACCGTCGTTGCCGTCGTAAGTCGTTAACGTGAAGCTGCCGTCGGCCCCGACTTTTCCGCGCGGCTTGACGGCGTCTTGCCCGCTCGCGCCGGTGGGGTGGAACACGACCGTCGCGTTCTCGGCCGGCTTGCCGTCAACCGTCACCTTGCCAGTGACCGCGAAGGTCGGCAGGCGGACCTTGTCTCCGCGACAGGCCAGCGGCATCAGCGCGAGACCGGCGACGAGCAGGGTAGCGAATCGGGGCGACATGGCATCTCCAACGGCGAGTCAGGGGAGTAACAGCACCATGTTTATCGTCGTAGAGAGGATTGGTCAACACTAAATCCTGATAGGATAGATCGAATTGGTGATAATTTAACGCTAGACGAGCCAGGAGCGTCAGCGACTGGAGGTTTTTCGACCTCCAGTCGCTGACGCTCTTGGCTCGCCGGTGGCGTTAGTATTCGAGGGACGCGAGGATCGCGGCACGGCCGAAGTGTTCGACGTGCGGAGTCGGTTCGTGGCTCGCAACCTTATGCAGCGGCTCAAGATACGCAGCTTCTTGGTTCGCCAAACCTCGGGCGGCCAGGGTCAGTAACTCTCTCGCCCAGGTGCGAACGCTTCGGCCGGCGTAGGTGGCGTTCAAGCCGTGCCGACTGACGCTTTCGCAGATCGCGGGCAGGTCGTCCGGCGGGATGCTCCGGGCGATGTCGTCCGCGTGAGCCAGCGTGTCGGGGTCGTAAAGGAGGCCCTTCCAGAAGGCCGGGACGCCGAGGGCTAGCGCCGGCGGGGTGGCGTCCGCGCCGCGGACTTCGAGGAAGTTCTTGAGCCGCACGTCGGGGAAGACCGTCGTCAGGTGAAGTTCCCATTCGGCCGGCGTCGGGTAGCGGCCGTCGATGCCGTGCGTCAGGTAGTCGCGGAAGGTGCGGCCGTCGGCGGGCCGGTAATCGCCGTCGCGGAAGAGGAACAGCATCGGCACGTCGAGCAGGTAGTCGCGGTAACTCTCGAAGTCCAAGCCCTGGTCGAGCAGGGCGACGAGCGGGCCGGACCGGTCGGGGTCCATGCCCTGCCAGATGCGGCCGCGGTACGACGCGCAACCCGACGGCTCGCCGCGGACGTACTGACTATTCACGAGCAGGGCGTTGAAGAGCGGGCCGAGTTTCAGGGCGACGGTGAACTTGCGAACGGCGTCGGCCTCGTCGGCGTAGTCGAAAGCCGCCTGCGTGCTGGCGGTCCCCTTCATCATCGCCAGCGCCGTCGGCGACCGCGACGGCAGGTACTCCGCCATCACCGCGTGCCGGCGGCGCGGCCCGAGCGGGATGCTTTCGACGCGGGCGAACGGCGTCACCCCGACGGCGACCCAGACGATTCGCGTCGGGTCCACGACCGCCCGGAGTTCGTCGCGGTGGCGGTACAGTTCGCGGGCCACGTCGTCGAGGTGTTCGACCGCCGGCGTCGAGAACTCGACCTGTCCGCCCGGTTCGAGCGAGACGACGCAGCCGGCGCGGCTCAGCGCCGTCAGGTGTTCGCCTTCGTGGTGCGGTTGCCAGCCGAAGCGCTTCGCCAGGCCGTGCAAAATGTCGCGGATGCCGCCCGGTTCGCCGTAGGTGATGGCGCGACCCGTGCCGCGGTCGAGGGCGAACTTCTCGAACTCGGCCCCGACCCGCCAGGCCGCCCGGGGTTTGCCGCCGGCGTGAAAGTAGTCGAGCGTGTCGGCCAAACAAACCGGCTCCGCGTCGGCCACGAAGGAGTCCGCGGCGAGGTGAACACTCACGGGAAATTCTCTCAGACCGAAGCGGACGAAAACGGGTCACGGTAGTCGCGGGGAAGTGCCGATACTTCACCATCTTGACCCGGAGAATCAAGAATAGCTCACGCTCCCAACCGCCGTACTATCGAGTGCTCAAAATGACCCGGCTTGCGCGGGACTTCCGCGCCCACTGGAATGATCCCGCCCGGTGGACGGTCGGCGTCCGGGTCGCGCTGACGGTCGCGCTGTTCGCGTACGTCGTTCGGCACGGTCGGAACACGCCGGTGTGGGAGGAGTGGTACGACCTCGACGGGCTGTACGGCGTGACGAGTTCGCTCGATTGGGTCTTCGGCCGGCTCAACCAGCACCGCTACGTCCTCGGCCGCGGGGTCATGTACGGCGTGTTCCACGCGACCGCGGGCGATTTCCGGGCCGGCCTGGTCGTCAGCGTCGCGTTGCTGTCGGCCGCGACCGCGGTTCTCCTGCGCACCCTCCGGCAACTACGCGGTCGGCCCCACGGCATCGATGTTGTCGTGCCGCTGCTGGTGATGAACCCCGGCGCGTCCGAAAACTTGTTGCTCGGCTACCAGCTACACTTCACGATCAACGTGCTGCTGATCGCCGTCTTCGTGCGGTGCGTCGCGTTCGCGGACGTGTGGCCGCCGCGGGCGACCGCCTGGCGCGTCGGCGTTTTGACGGCGTTACTGGCCCTGGGCGGCTGGGTCGGGCTGGCGTTCGTCCCGGGGGCGACCGCCTGGGTCGCCCTTCTGGTGTGCCGCGGCAGGTGGCGGGACGCCCCGGCGCTCGCGCTGCCCCTGTGCGCCTGCGTCTTCTTCGCATGGTCCTACGCCGAGTTGCAGCGCAACCCGATGCCCGGCGAGGTTCCGAACGACGGGCCGACGATGGTGCGCGTCGTCGGGGAGTTCTTCTCGATGGCGCTGGGCAACCTCGGCCCGCGCTGGTGGCCGGTGTCGGGCGTGCTGGTCGTCGGCTTCACGGCGATCTTGGTCGCCACGCAACTCGCCGCGTTGGGCACGTCCCCCGGCCGTCGGGCCGTCGCGGTCGGGGGGTTGGCGGTCGTCCTGGCGCTCGCGCTGATGGCCTACGGCACCGGCAAGGCGCGGCCGGTCGGGTTCGCGGTCCGCAACGTCCCGCTACTCGCGTTCCTGCCAATTCTGGGCGTGATTCACTGCGTCAAGTTCGTCGGGCCGGTCGGCCGCCGCACCGAGTTGGCCGGCACTGCGGCAGCGCTCGGCCTGGCCTCGATCGTCCACTACTGGGGCTGGGCCGACGGCGAGAAGGCGGGGAGGTTCCACCACACCAAGTTCGACATGTTCGCCGCCGACCGGGACGCCGGCCTGCCGCTCGAATTCCTCGTGTCGCGGCACCAGATGTTCCCGTGTTCCCAGGTCCTCACCGGCACGCGGCTTTTGCGGTCGCGCGGCCACCCGTTCGCCCGCGACATCCCGGACGCGCCGGCGTACCGCGTCCAGCCACTCACCGTGCCGTCGCCCGCGCCGTCGGCCGTGCCCGGCGATCCGGCCGCGGAGTGGGTCGTCGGCGTGCCGCCCGTTTGGCGGGTCGCGCTTCCCTCGCGGTGCCTTGTGGCCGGGGTCCGGGTGACGTTTCGGTACCCGCGGGCCTGCGTGCGGATGCCGATCCAACTGGTGTGGCAGCGGCCCGACGGCACGACCGGGGTCAGCGTGTGCGCGCCGTGGCTCACGCCCAACGACTGGACGCTCGACTTCTGGATCGACGAAGAATTGGGCGAGTTCTGGCTGCGGCCCCTCGACGAGGCGGACGCCTTCGAGGTGCTGTCAGTTGAGGCGCTGTTGCCCAAACCGTGACGCCGTCACGCGGCGTCGCCGAAGCCGCGGAGGCGGGGCCGGTAGACGCCGTCGGAAGGCGGGTCTTCGCCGCGGAGCAAGAAGGTGTCGCCGTCCGCGTCGGCGATCGGGGACATCACCGGGAACGGCAGAGTCACTGGGAGCGTCGTCGTCTCGTCGAGGGGGACGCCCCACATCGCGGTCGCGTCGTCGAAGTCGTCGTCGGTCATGGCCAAGTCCTCCGCTAGACGCGCATCACGGCCGTGCCCCAAGCCAGCCCGGCCCCGAAGCCGCTCATCACCGCGAGCATTCCCGGCTTCAGCTTGCCCTCGGCGTAGGCCTCGTCGAGCGCGATCGGGATCGACCCGCCGGAGGTGTTGCCGTACTTCTCGAGGTTGTTGAATACCTTGGTCCGCGGAATGTGCAAGACGTCTATGGCCGCGTTGATGATGCGGATGTTCGCCTGGTGCGGGATGTACAAATCGACATCGTTCGGCGTCAGCCCGGCGGCGGTCAGCACGTCCTGGATCGTGTCGCAGAGGATTTCGACGGCCCAGCGGAAGACGGCCCGGCCGTCCATGACCATGAAGTGCTTGCCGGACGCGATCAGTTCGGGCGTGACCGGCAGGCGGCTGCCGCAGGCGGGGCGTTCGAGCAGCGGCCCGCCGGACCCGTCGGACCCCATGCTGTACGCCAAAATCCCCCGGGCGTCCGTCCCGGTCGGGCCGGCCGGGGCGCGTTCGAGGATGACCGCGCCCGCGCCGTCGCCGAAGAGCGGGTACGTCTTGATGTCGTCGGGGTTGAGGATGCGACTGTTCGTGTCCCCGCCGATGACCAGGGCGCGGTCGCTGGCCCCGCTCAGGATGTACGTCGCGGCGGTGATGAGGGCGTACATGAACCCGGCGCACGCGGCTTCGACTTCGATGGCCGGGCCGACGATGCCGAGGCGGTCCTGGATCAGGCAGGCGGTCGAGGGGAACGACATGTCCGGGGTGAACGTGCCGACGACGAGCAAGTCGATGTCGGCGGCGGTCAGCCCGGACTTGGCGAAGCAGTCGTTGGCCGCCTCGACGCACAGGTCGGAGGTCGCCTGGTGGGGCTGGGCGTGCCGGCGTTCGAGGATGCCGGTCCGCTTGACGATCCAGTTCGAGTCGAACCCCAGGCGGGCGTGCAGGTGCTCGTTCGTGACGACGGAGTCCGGGACGTACTTGCCCGTGCCGACGATGCGAACCCCCATCAGCGAACGACACTTCGGGCGAGGCAGGGGCGGCCGGGTCGTCGTCGCGTCGTCGTTCATTCGTCGGTCGTCCACGGGGCGCGCACGGGTCAACTGGCAATATAGGGAACACCCCGGGGATGGCGTAACTCTTACGCCGGGCGTCACTCCAACCGCTGTTCCGTGCCGCACTGCAAGTAGGCCAGGTGCGCCAGGACCAGGTGCGCGGTCGCGTCGATCCGCAGGGTCCCGTCGGCCGGGGAAACGCGGACGCCGCCGACGACGTGCCGGGCGCGGAACGCCTTCTCGAAGTGGTCGGCCGTCTCGTCCGTGAACTGCAAGTTCCGCGCGAACGCCAGCCCCTCGACGGCGGCCGCGCGGTACTTGGTGAAGCGCGCCGCGTCCGGGACTTGCCGGGTCAGCCGGGCGGCGTGGCACAGGGAGAGGGCGCACGCCGCGGACTCGACCGTCGGCTCGGCGGTCGCGCCGGGACCGGACGTGAACCCGCCGGCCCAAACGGCCCGGCGCGGGTCGGCCCGCGTCACCTGGCAGGTGCCGAGCCAGTCGGCCGCGTCGAAGACCATGCCGACGACGCCCGGGTCCTTGTTCGCCAGCAGCGCGTAATCGACGAGCGCCGGCAGGGTCGTCGCCACGAGCATCGGGCGGGGGTGCGTCTTGAGCAACCGCGCCTGGTAGGCCATCGCCCTGGGGAAGAGTTCCCGCGTCTCGGCGTCCGGCCGGAGTCGCAGGCTCGCGCTCAGCGCCTGGAGGGCGTACCCGGGGTAGACGGCGGCCCCGACGGCGTCCGCCGCGTGCGGCTCGTCCGTGGCCGGTTCGTTGAATGCAATCGCGCCGTTGGCCCGGACCTGCTTGCGGACGAACTTCATCAACGCATCGGCACTCTGCAGCAACTTCGCGTCCGGGTTGGGCAAGGCGTAGATCGCCAGGGCCGTCACGCTGGCGTAGCCGACGCGGTTGCACCGGTCATTGGCCGCCGTCGGCACCCGGCACGCCGGGTCGGCGTCGGGCTTGGTCCCGGCGAGCAGGGCCAGTACCGCGCCGTTGGCCCGCGCCGCGTACCGCTCGTCCCCGGTGAACTTGGCGGCCTCGCACAGGGCCAGCGTGGCCAGGGCCTGCCGAAAGTCGGCGTCGCTTTCGACCCACTGCCGCGTCGCCGGGTTCAAGCCCGGGAGGAACCGCCCGCCCGGCTGGTTCATGCGGTACAGCCAGTCGCCGCCGAACCGCACGGCGTCGATCGCCTGCTCGGTCTCCGGCGGGAACGCGCCGCGGTCTTTCAGGAAGCGCTCAATTGGTGCGGCCGCGGCGACCTGATTGCCGCCGACCGGGGTCACGGGCACCGGGCCGGGGACTTGCCCGGTGATGCTCGCGGGCAGCGTCTTCGGCGGCGGGGCCGTCTGAGCGACGAGGGTGCCGACGCCGGCGGCCAACCCCAGGACGGCGACGAGGTGGTAACGACGCGGCATGACCCGAGCCTCCCTGCTCACGGTAACGGTGCGAATCGCCCCAGCTTAAGGCGCACCCGACCCCCGCCGCAAGCCGAAGTTGTCGGCGTCACACGCGGGCCGGGAGGACCGAAAGGGGGTCGGCGGCGAAGGCTTGCGCCGCCGTCAAGAGCTTGGCCCGCTCGTCCGTGTTCTTGCGGAACCAGGCGTGGACGAGGAGCACGCTATCGACCGTCTTGTACGTCAACTCGGTGGTCGCCGCCGTGCCGGTAAAGACGCTCCGCATCAGGACCACCGCGGCGGCCCACGCCTCGGGCGTGCGCGGCTCCCGGAGCGCGGCCTGGACCTCGCCGGCGTGGATCAGGTACCACGTCACGCGTCCGTCCTCGCACGCCAGCGGGTAGACGTAGGAGCCTTGCTCGCGGGCGGTGCGGAGGAACGTCAGCCGCTCCTCGATCCAGGTCAGCGGCACGAGCCGGTCCCGGATGGCGACGGCCTGCTCGAAGCGGAGTTCGTTCGACGCCATCTTCATCCGCTTGGTCAATTCGTTCAAGACCGTGCGGTCGTGGCCGTCGAGGAACGCCTTGGCCGCCCGGACTTTGACCTGGTACGCGGCGCGAGTACACACGCCGACGCACGGGGCCAGGCAACTGCCCAGGTCGTGCCGCAGGCAGCGCGGCGCGCGGTCCGCGGGGAAGAGTTCGGGCTGGTCGGCGAAGACCATCAGGATGCGCTGGGAACAGTCGCGGAGTTGGAACCAGTCGTTGAGCCGGCGGACCACGTCGGTCAGCCGACCTCGGCCGACGAGCGGGCCGTAGGCGGCCGCTTCCTTGCCGGTCGGGTCGCGCGTCAGGTAGGCGTAGGGGGCGGGCTTGCGGCCGAGGCACAGGTAGACGTACCGCCGCGGGCCGGGCATCCCCTGGACGTTGAAGCGCGGCTTGAAGTGGCGGATCAACTCCAACTCGCGGAGCAGTGCGGCGAGTTCGTCGGCCGTCTCCTCCCACACGAGGACGCGGGTGTGGCCGATGATCTTGCCGGCCTTGTGCTCGCGGCTGTTCTCGCGGAAGTAACTGGACAGGCGTGCCCGTAAGTTCTTCGCCTTGCCGACGTAGATGACCCGCTGGCGGGCGTCGATCATGCCGTACACGCCGGGCCGCCGCGGGGCGTGTTCGCGGACGGCGGCTTTGAGCTTGGCCTCGCCCTTGGCGCGAATCCGGCGGCTCAGGGGCACCTCGCCGGCCGGGCGGAACAGGCTCGGGCCGAACCCGGGGAAGAAGTCGATCTCGAACAGTGTGACCGGAGTCCCGTCCTGGGAAGCGAGTGCCATCGGAGCGTCCTGACCTGCGGAACCGACACGGCACATTCTACCCGCCCCGCCCGGCTTCTCAACGCGGGAGAAGAAGTTGACGTGAAGCCGCGAATATCCAGACAAAAATCCTGGAAAAACGCGACCGCACTGGAAATTCGCCGGCACCGCCCGCGTATGAATGTTCTGCGTCGCGGAACTGTTCCGGGGCGTAACACATCCGCTTACCGTTGAGAAAGCACATCATGTTCAAGAAACTGTTCAGCGTCGCAGTCGCCCTCGCCCTCGTCGCCCCGGCGTTCGCCGAAGACAAGGCCGCCGAGATGGACATCGTGGACACCGCCGTCGCCAACAAGGGGTTCACCAAGCTCGTCGCCGCCGTCAAGGCCGCCGACCTCGTCGACACCCTCAAGGGTGCCGGCCCGTTCACCGTGTTCGCCCCGACCGACAAGGCCTTCGAAGCCCTCGGCGAAGAGACCCTGACGAAGGTCCTCGGCGACAAGGAACTGCTCACCAAGATCCTCATGGTCCACGTCGTCAAGGACAAGGCCGTCATGGCCGCCGACGTCGTTGCGATGGCCGGCAAGGAAGTCAACGGGTACACCGTCAAGGTCGACGGCGACAAGGTTACGCTGGTCAAGGGCGACAAGGTCGTCAACGTCGTCAAGACGGACATCAAGTGCAAGAACGGCGTCGTCCACGTCATCGACGCCGTGCTGATGCCGGCCGCCAAGTAACTCCGAGCAATCGGTAACGAAAAAACGCCGCGGGGTGCAACCCCCCGCGGCGTTTTTTCGTGCGACGGCCGGCGTCACGCCGTCGTCGGCTTGCGGGGCTTGGCCTCGTCGTCGTAGGCGGTGACGATCTTGGCCACGAGCGGGTTGCGGACGATGTCGGCCTCGTCGAGGTGCATGACGCAGATGCCCTCGATGTTCCGCAACCGGTGGACCGCGTCGGCCAGCCCGCTCCGCACGGTCCGCGGTAAATCGACCTGCGTCATGTCCCCGGTGACGACGATCTTCGACTGGTGGCCCATCCGCGTCAGGAACATCTTCATCTGGTTGACGGTGGCGTTCTGGCCCTCGTCGAGGATGATGCAGGCGTTCGACAGCGTCCGGCCGCGCATGTAGGCGAGGGGCAGGATTTCGATGATGTCGCTCTCCATGTACTTCTTGACGATCTCCGCGTCGAGGATGTCGTTCAGGGAGTCGAACAGCGGCCGCAGGTACGGGTTGATCTTCATGATCAAGTCGCCCGGCAGGTAGCCGAGTTTCTCGCCGGCCTCGACGGCCGGTCGCACGAGCACGATCTTCTTGACCGTCCCCGAGCGCAGCAGCGTGACGGCCCAGGCGACGGCCAGGTACGTCTTGCCGGTGCCGGCCGGGCCGACCGCCAGGACGATGTCGTGGGCCTTCAACGCCTGGACGTACCGGCCCTGCCCGTCCGTCCGCGGCCGCATGTACTTGCCCGACTCGTTGGTCCCCAGCGTCAACGCCCCGGTCCGCGCCTCGCCGCCCTTGATGACATCCAGGACCGTTTTCACGTCCTCGGCCGTCAGCCGAGCCTGCTTGCGAAGCACGGTGCGGAGTTGGGCGAAGACGCGCTCCGTCTGACCGACCTGCTCGGCGGTGCCGTCGAGTTGCACCGTGTCGCCCCGCGCGACGAGCCGGACGCCGATGGCGTCGCGGATGCTCCGCAGGTAATTGTCCCGCGGGCCGAACAGCACCGTCGCCTCTTCGCGGCTGTCGAGGGTGAGACTGTGCGAAATCGTCGGCGTCTCGGTCATCGCATCTCCTGACGGGGCCACGGGACAACTCACCACGGACACGGCAACGGGGAGCGGGTTCATCGAATCTGTCGGCAAGCGGACGCCGTCACGACCATCAATTCCGCGCGAGCCACAGGTACGCCACCGGGGCCGCGAACAGGATCGAGTCCATCACGTCGAGCAGCCCGCCGAAGCCCGGCAGTCGCCGCGAAGCATCTTTCGTCCCGCAGTCGCGCTTGACAAGGCTCTCGCCCAGATCGCCCAGCACCCCCGCCGTGCCGACGACCACCCCGAAACCGATGGCCTCCGCGGCCCCGTAACGGAAAATCGGCGCGACGGAGTCGATGCCGACGGCGGTCAGCGCGGCCAGAGCCAGCCCGCCGGCGAACCCTTCCCACGTTTTCTTCGGGCTGATGCGCGGGCTGAACGGGGTTCGGCCGATCAGTCGGCCGGTGAAGTACGCCCCGATGTCCGCGCACTTCGGCACGAAGATGACGAGCACCAACAGGCAGCCGGTGAACGCCGGATCGGGGTTGCCGCCGAGCCAGCGCAACTTGAGCAGGAAGCTCGGCAACAGCCCCAGGTAGGCGACGACCCAGGTCGTCATGGCGAGCCGCACGGTTACGGTGCCCGGCCCGCGGAAGTGGTAGATCTCGTGGAGAAATGCCGCCAGGACCACGAGCGTAAAGGCGACGATGACCGGCTGCCACGCGTCGGCGAAGGTCGGCAACAACGTCACGCTGCCGAGGGTTTCGCGGACCGGCGTGTACCAGTTCGCCGCCAGCACTCCGAGGGTGCCCGGCACGACGGCGGACCGGTCCGGGCGGTGCTCAACCGGAAGCAGCGCGACGAGTTCAAGGCACGTGACGACGCCGCAGACCATCGACAGTACGAACAGGATCGGGAAGTACGGCGCGAGGCGGGCGTCGGCGACGAGTTCGGCGGCGACCCCGGCGGCGAGCAGTGTTCCGGTCAGCAGGCGGTAACGGAGCATCGGTTAGCGTCGTCTCGGTGAAGATGTCGCGAGCGGTTTTCCTGTAGCTGGCCTCTGTGAGGCCGGACCCGCTCCCCGGCCCGGAAGTCCGCCACCTAGGTCGCCGACCGGCCTCACAGAAGCCAGCCACAGATGACTGACACTAACCGGCCGCCCCTTGCGAGTTCGTCAACCCGCCGAAGCGGCGGTTGCGGCCGGCGAAGTCGCGCAAGGCGGCGTGGAAGACGCCCGGCTCGAAGGCGGGCCAGGCCAGCGGCGTGACCCAGAGTTCGGCGTAGGAGATTTGCCACAACAGGTAGTTGCTGACGCGCATCTCTCCGGCGGTGCGGATGAGCAAGTCGGGGTCGGGCATCCCGGCCGTGTACAGCGCGCCGTCCACCGTCGCCTCGTCGATGGCGGCGGGGTCGAGCAGGCCCCGCTCGACCTGAATGGCAATCGCCCGCACGGCATCGACCAGTTCCGTGCGGCTGCCGTAGTTGATCGCCAGGCACAGCGTCAGGCCGGTGTTGCCGGCGCTCAGAGCCGTGTTGTGGTCCATCTCGGCGAGCACGTCGGGCGGGATGTTGTCACGCCGGCCGATGACGCGGAAGCGGATGTTTTCGGCCTGGATCAGTTCGCGCTCGTCGAGCAGGTACGCCTTCAATAACTCCATCAGGCACGTCACTTCGTCGGCCGGCCGCTTCCAGTTCTCCGCGCTGAAGCAGTAGAGCGTCAACTGGCCGATGCCGAGCCGGCACGCCTCGGTGACGGTGGTGCGGACGACTTCGGCCCCCTTCAAGTGCCCGTCGAGGCGGGGCCGGCCGCGCTCCTGCGCCCACCGGCCGTTGCCGTCCATGATGACGGCGACGTGCCGGGGCAACTTGTCCGGGTCCAGGCCGACGCTCGCGGCGTAGGCGCGGGGGTCGTGGGCGGCGGGGGGCGTGCTCACTGCATCGGGATCGTTTGGTCGCGGTCCGGGCCGACCGACGCCACCATGACCGGCACGCCGATCAGCGCGGCGACCCGGTCGATGTACCGCCGGCAGTTGGCGGGCAGGTCGCCGACCTTCCGGCACTTCGTCAAGTCTTCCGTCCAGCCGGGGACGGTCTCGTACACCGGCGTGCAGCGGGCGAGGACGTGCGCGTCGCTGGGGAAGTGCGTGACCCGCTCGCCGTCGAGGTCGTAGGCCGTGGCAATCTTCAATTCGGGGATGCCGCTCAGCACGTCCAGGAGCATCAGCGAGAACTCGTCCACCCCGGCCAGGGCGGTCGTGTAGTTCAGGGCGACGCCGTCGAGCCAGCCGGTGCGGCGTGGCCGGCCGGTGACCGTGCCGAACTCGCGGCCGATGCGGCGGATCCGCTCGCCGAGGCCGTCCGGGCCGTCGTCGAGTTCCGTCGGGAACGGCCCCCGGCCGACCCGCGTCGTGTACGCCTTGACGACGCCGATGGTCCGCGTCAACACCTTCGACGGCACGCCCGACCCGCCCCAGATGCCGGCCGGCAGGCTGCTGCTGCTGGTCACGTAGGGGTACGTGCCGTGGTCCACGTCGAGCAGGCTGCCCTGCGCCGCCTCGAACAGAATCTTCTTCGACGCCTTGAGGCCGTCGTGCAGGAGGCGCGTCGTGTCGCACACGAACGGCCGCATCCGCTCGGCGTACCGGCCGTACTCGTCGGCGATGGCCGCGGGGTCGAAGCTCTTCGACGTGTGCGTGCCGCCGGCCGTCAGGGCGTGGATGAACCGGTTCTTGTACGGCACGACGTAACTCAGACGCTCGCGGAGGTGCTTCGGGTCGAGCAACTCGCCGACGCGGATGGCGAAGCGGCGGCCGACCTTGTCCTGGTAGCACGGGCCGATGCCGCGGCCGGTCGTGCCGATCGCCCCGCCGTCCCCGGCCGTCTCGACGACCCGCTCTTCTTCCATGTGGTACGGGAAGATGACATGGGCGTGGTCGCTGACCTTAAGGTTGGCCCCGACCGGGACGCCGGCTTCGAGGAGCTGGTCGATTTCTTCGAGGAACCGCGGCGGGTAGACGACGACCCCGTTGCCGATGACCGACGTGACCTTCGACTTCAAAATCCCCGTCGGCAGCAGCGACAACTTGAACGTCCGGCTACCCCAGACGATCGTGTGCCCGGCGTTCGCGCCGCCGTTGTACCGGACGACGAAGTCGTGGTCGTCCGACAGGAGATCGACGATTTTGCCCTTGGCCTCGTCGCCCCATTGCAAGCCGACCACACACGTCGCGGGCATACCAATCCGTCCATCGCCGAGGGAATGAGTCCGGGCACCGGTGCGCCCAACCGGGAAAGCCTAGCCGAACGTGGGGGGGCGTCAAGGGCTTGCTATTCGCGCGGCCGTGATTCACAATCGCACGTCCCGAACTCAGCCCGAGGTGCGACGTGCCCCGATTCTGCTCCTGCCTGGCGGTCTTACTGTGTGCCCAACTCGCGCCCGCCCAGGACGCGCTTCCGCCCAAGGTCGCCGCGATCCTGGACGGCCCGGACTACGCCCACAGCCGCTGGGGCCTGCTCTTCGTGGACGCCAAGTCGGGCGACGTGGTTTACGCCAAGAACCCCGACCTGTTCTTCTGCCCGGCCAGCGTGACGAAACTGTTCACGTGCGGCGCGGCGATGGTCGCCTACGGGGCGAACCACCATTTCGTCACCCCCCTGCACCGCCGCGGCGAGGTGTCCAAGGACGGCAAACTCGACGGCGACCTGATCCTCGTCGCCCAGGGCGATTTGACCTTCGGGGGCCGCCGCGCCGCCGACGGCACGACCGCGTTCAAGGACGGCGACCACACCTACACGGACGGCCTGACCCCCGACGCCGAGGTCACCGACACCGACCCGCTGTTCGCCTTCAAATCCCTGGCGAAGCAGGTCAAGGTGGCCGGCATCAGCCACGTCGCCGGGGAGGTCCTCATCGACGCGCGACTCTTCGCCCCGGCCCGCGGCACCGGCAGCGGGCCCGCCGCCGTCAGCCCGGTGATCGTCAACGACAACATGATCGACCTCGTCTTCACCCCCGGCGACAAGGTCGGCGACCCGGCCAAACTGACCGTCCGCCCGGAGACGGCGTACCTGCGCGGGGACATCGGCGTCCGCACCGGCGAGAAGGGCGGCAAGGTGACGATGGCCGAGCCGGGCGAAGACCCCGCGGCGTTCGTGTTGACCGGCAGCATCCCCCTCGGCAGCAAGCCGATCGTGTACGCCGTCGCCATCGAGCGGCCGGCCGAGTTCGCCCGCACGCTACTGATCGAAGCCCTGCGGCGCGAGGGCGTGCGGGTCGATGCCCCGCTGTTCCTCGCCCCGAAGGTCGCGCTGCCCGACGGCAAAGTCGGCTACGAGAAACTGCCCGTCGTCGCGTCGTACGAGTCCGAACCGCTCCAGGACGCGCTCAAGGTCACGCTCAAGGTCAGCCACAACTTGTACGCCAGCACCCTGCCCTGCCTGGTCGGCGCGAAGGCCGGCAAGACAACGCTCAAGGACGGCCTGCTCGAAGAGGGAAAGGTGTTGAAGGGTCTCGGGTTGGACACGACGGCGATTTCGTTCGGCGGCGGCGCGGGCGGGTCGCGGGCCGACCAGGTCACCCCGCGGGCGACCGTCCAACTCTTGCAGGCGTTGAAGAAGCGGCCCGACTGGTCGGCGTTCGAGGCCGCGCTCCCGGTCATCGGCGTCGATGGCACGCTGGCGACGATCCTGCCGAAGACCAGCCCGGCCCACGGCCAGGTCCGCGCGAAAACGGGGACGTACTACTGGGACGACGACGCCAACGGCCGCACCCACCTCGTGAGTAAGGCACTCGCCGGGACGATGACGACCAAGTCCGGCCGCGAACTCGTCTTCGCCGTGTTCGTCAACGACGTGCCGCTGGCCAAGGGCGTCAAGACGCGGCGCGAAGGACTGATCCTGGGCAAGATCGCCGAGATCGTCCACGACGACCCGCCGCGCTAGAGCGGACTTTAAGTGCTCGTGCGTGTCGGTGATCCTGTCGAGCCTCGGGCCTCGGCCAAGTTTTCGGCTCCGCCGCAGGCGACTGTTAGCCCGACGCGCTAGCGAGGGTCGAACGGTCGAGGGCAATGTGGCCGTCGATGACCGCACGGCCAACGACCCCGAGCACCGTCAACGACCCATCGCCCTTGCTCGCGCGTTGGGCTACCGCGGGCTCACTGAGCGTGCCGCGGCTCGGCCCCACGGTAACCTTACACCAACGCGAAGTCAGCGTTAATCTACCGCCCGCTGCCGGACGAGTTGACTGACCGCTTTGAACTGCGGGTGGGTCGAGTCGGCGAGCCACTCGAAGGCAACCGCTTCGACGGTCGAGAGCGTCGCGCCGGCGGCCTCCAGGCGGCGCACCGCGGTGTAGTGGTCGAGCCACCGCCGCGAGCCGACGCCGTCCAACGCAATCGTCACCCGGTGCCCGCCACGCAGCAGGTCGAGCGCCGTCTGGGCGACGCAGACGTGGGTCTCGACGCCGACGACCACGAAATCGTGCCGCGAATACTCGGCGAAACCCGGCCCCAACACTTCGCCGGCGCTGAACCGCGTCTTCGCCGCGATCGGAGACGGGAGCCGGCGGGCCAGGTCCGGCGGGGTCGGCCCGAGACCGTGCGGGTACTGCTCGGTCGCCAGCGTCGGCACGCCCAGCAACTGCGCCACGTCGAGCAGAAAGGCGACCGCCTCGGTCACGGCCGTCGCGTCCGGCACGACGCGGAGCAACTTTTCCTGGAGGTCGATGACGACGACCACGGACGCCTCGGGGGTGAGTCGGCCGGTCATGACGTGCGTCCCGCGAGTTTGGCGTTCAAGGTTGCGACCAGGCCGTCGAGTCGGGCGGCTTCGTCGGCCGCGACGGGCCGGCCGGCGAAGCGGGCGAGGTAGTACCGCTCGACGAGGAGCGAGGCCGCGTCGGTGCCGAGCGCCCGGTCGATGGCGGCGGCCGACTCGCGCGGCGTTTGCCCGGGGTCGGCCTGCAGCCCGGACTTCCGCACGAGGGCGAGATACCGGTCGAACCAGGTCAGCCCGGACTGCGCGACGGCCGGTCGGCGCTGGCGGCGGGCGCGGGCGATGAGTATGACCGCCGGAAGCCCTGCGAGCAAGGCGACGGCGAGGAGGACGACCCGGCCTGGGCCTTGGAGGACCCAGCGGGCGAACGACTGCACGATTTGTCGGCGGCGTTCGGCGTTGTACCCGACGACGAAGTCGGACAGGAAGCCGACGGCACTGCTCCACAGGCCGGCGAGTCCGCCCGGCGTCGCGGCGGCGGCCTCGGCCTCGGTGCCCGGGGTCGGGTCGATGCACAGCCAGTGCCAGACGACGACCTGGCCGTCCAGTTCCTCCGGCGGCTTGCCCGCGAACGGGAACCCGGGCGGGGCGGGCCGCGGCACCAACACATCGACCCAGGCGTGGGCGTTCTCCTGGCGGATCGTGTAGACGCCGGCTTCGTCGAGGTCGCACCCCTTGTACCCGAGGACGTACTGGGTCGGGACGCCGACGCACCGGAGGATCAACGCCGTCGCCGCGGCGAACCGCTCGCAGTGGCCTTCGCGGGTCTGGACGAGGAACTCCTCGACGGGGTCCACGGTCAGGTCGAGGCGACGCAGTTTCAGCGTGTACTGGTAGTCGGCTGACGAGTTGAAGTAGGCCGCGAGCCGCACGGCCACGGCCTCGTAATCCCGGGGGACGAACTGGAACTCCGGCTCGTCGATCGCGCGCCCCAGGCAGCCGGCGATCACGGGGTCGGTCAGCGCGAGCCGCTTGAAGAAATCGACGCTCCAGGCCCGCAGCCGGGGCAGCCGCACGGTCCGCAACTGGACCAGGGGATTCTCGGGCCGGGCCTCGCGTCCGGCCGGCAAGAACGGGACGCTCAACTCGAACGGCGGGCCGAGGTCGCGGTCGGGCGGCGGGTTGAACGCCACGAGTTGGCGGTAGTCCGGCGACATCGTTTTCGCAATCGTGGACCGCCGGGGGGCGAAAAACCCGTCCTGCGGCTGGAACCAGAGCGACCCGTCCGCGACGTTGGACACCGGGGCCGGCTGACCGACGCGCCACGCGACCGGGTCGGCCAGGACCGGGGCCGGCAGGGAGATTTTGGCCGTGAACGTCAAGTCGAGTTGGTCCGGGCCGAAGTCCGGGACGACGTTCACCAGCGGTTCGAGCGGCACCGACGTGCCGCGTGCGTAGACGGTGTTCTGCTTGGTGCTGGCGATTTTTTGCCACCGGCCGGCGTCGTAATTGGCGAACGTGTAGTACCGAAACCGCTGCTCGCCGGGCAGGCCGAGGTGGGGCGAGCCGTCGCGGGTGCGGGCGCGGACTTCGTAGACGATCTCGCGGTTCACCTGCAACTCGCCGGCCTTGTTCAAGTCGACGGCCTGGTCGGTCGTCATGCCGGTTTCGAGCCGCGTCTTGCCGAACTGCCACGGCGGGGCACTCGACCGCGGCGTGAGGAAAAATAACGGCAGGGCGAGCAGGACGGCGACCGCGACCCAGACGAGCGTCTGGCCGAAGAAGTGGCCGCCGAACTGCACCCGCTCGACCTGGACCTGGGAGGCCAGGATCGTCGGCATCGGGCCGGGGTCGGTCCGCGGCACCGGGGGGAGCAGCCCGCCGACGCGCAGGTAAAAGAACAGCGACAGACTCCAGACCCCGGCGACGGCGTACAGGCCCAGCAGGACGACGAATACGGCGTCGTCTTCGATCGCCGTGGCCAGGCCGGCGGCGACGAGGCCGATCCCCTGCATCGCCCACCAGTCCCCGGTGTGCTTGGGCCGGAACAGCTTGGCCGGCATCAGGATCATGAGCAGCGGCCCCAGGTACGGGAGCAGGCTCGTCGGCCACGGGAGCGTGTAAATCAGGCTGTTCTTGTTGACGAACTGGACGGCGATCCAGCCGGCCGCGACGATGCCGATGATGAACCCGAGGCGGTTCGCCGCCGACAAGTCCAGTTCGTACCGCCCCTCGCACCAGAAGGCCAGGCCGAGCAGCGCGAGCACGACGGCCCCGAAGTACGACGCCTGCCGCAGGACGTTCCACTCGGCGTACGAAACGCACAGGCACGCCAGCGCGAGGGTCAGGTAAGTGCTCAGGCGGAAGGCGAACAGCGTCGGCACGGCGGGACCTCGACCAAGGCGAGCCAAGAGCGTTAGCGACTGGAGTTCTTCGCTGCCAGGGCGAGCGGCGGCGTGAACCAGGACGGCGGGCGGTCGGGCGTGACCTCGGCGCACGTCAACCCGGCGGCCCGCAGAGCTTGCGCGGTCGGGCCGCGCGGGCGGGTACTCAACACGAGCCGGGCGGCCCGGTTCGACCGCGGCCGGACGAAGTCGGCCGGGACGAGCGGCACGTCCGCCCGCCCGTCCAGTTCGGCGAGGGCCGCGAACGCCCGGCGGACGAACGTCGTCGTCGCCCGGCCGTGGAAGGCGGCCGGCGGCGTCCCCGGGACGATCAACGTCAACTCGGCCGGGCTGTCGCTCACCGCCGACGCGACCGCCAGGCTGACGGCCAGGCTCAGCACCCACTCCAGCCGCCGCACCGCCTCGGGGTCGTCCGCGGCGGGGAGCCACGGATCGACGATCAGCACCAGGTCCATCGGCTCGGTCTGGTCGTACTCGCGGACGAAGAGTTGGTTCCGGCGGGCGGCGGTCTTCCAGTGGACCTCGCGCGGGCTGTCGCCGGGGCGGTACGGCCGCAGGCCGCGCACGTCGCCGTTGCCCGGGGTCGCGCGGCGGGACGGCCGGTGCGTCTCCCCCGCCCCCGCCTCCTGCCGCGTCAGCCAGTACCGGAAGAGGTCGAGGTCGATCTTGCCGACCAGCGGCAGGATCAACACCGATTCGTCCGCGGCGAGTTGCCGCTCGACGTGGAGCAGGCCCAGCGGGTAGGACGAATCGACCTTGAGCGGGCCGAGGGCGTGGCGGCCGCGGCGGGCGAAGTTCCACCGGGCCGTGATCGTCTTGCGGTCCCCGCTGTCGAGCGGCGAGAACATCCAGGCCGACCGGTTCGCCCCCGCTTCGGCCGTCACGAGCGTGGTGAGCGGGAAGGACGCCTCGTTGACGATGTCCGCCGTGACCGTGACCGTCTCCCCGGCGAACGCCGGCGGGGTCGCGTGCCGGACCGCCCGCAGCCGGGACGAGGCCCGCCAGGCGAGCCGCAGGTTGACCGCCAGGAGCGCGAGCAAAAAGTAGCCGCCGAGGACGAGCAGGTTGATCGACTTGTACCAGCCGACGACGGTGATGATGCCGGCGGTCAGGACCCAGACCCAGGCGGCGCGGGTGGTGCGGACGCGGGTCCGGGCGGTGGGTGCGTTCGACACGGGTCGCCTCCCGACGGGGTCAGGCCGGGACGGGGGTGCGGGCCAGGATTTCGCGGACGATGGCCGACGTGTCGTCCCGGCCCCCTTGGTCCCAGGCCTTCGTCATGATGCGGTGCGACAGGACGCCGTCGGCCAGGGCCTTCACGTCGTCCGGCACGGCGTAATCCCGGCCGTGCAGGACCGCGAACGCCTGGACGGCCCGGTAGAACGCCAGGGCCGCGCGGGTGCTCGCCCCGAGGCGGACTTCCGGGTGCGTGCGGGTCGCCTGGATCAGGTCGAGGACGTACTCGGCGACCGGGGCTTCGACGCGGACCGCCCGGGTGTGCGCTTGCAGGGCCGTCACGTCCGCCGTCGTCAGCACGGCCTTCAACTCGTCCACCGGTTCGCCGGCCCGGTGCTGCGTCAGGATGGCCCGCTCGGCGTCCCGGGTCGGGTAGCCGACTTTGAGCCGGACGAGGAAGCGGTCGAGTTGGCTCTCGGGCAGCGGGTACGTGCCCTCGAACTCGTAGGGGTTCTGCGTCGCCAGGACGAGGAACGGCGGGCCGAGCTTGCGCGTCTGGCCTTCGATCGTGACCTGCTTCTCGCTCATCGCTTCGAGCAGGGCCGATTGCGTCCGCGGGGTCGCCCGGTTGATCTCGTCGGCGAGAATCACCTGGCCGAAAATCGGCCCGGGCAGGAAGGTGAAGGCCTGCGTTTGTTGGTTGTAAATACTCGTCCCGAGCAGGTCGCCGGGCAGCAGGTCGGGGGTGAACTGGATGCGGTTGAACACGCACGCCAGGGACTTGGCGATCGCCTTGCCGAGCAGCGTCTTGCCGACGCCGGGCACGTCTTCGAGGAGCAAGTGCCCTTCGGCGAGGAGCGCGACCAGGGACAGCCGGATCAACTCCGGCTTGCCGAGGAACACGCTGGCGATGTTGTCTTGGAGCGTCCGCAGGCGGGGCAACAGGTCGGACGCCGGAAGGTGGGGCGCTAGGGCGTCAGGCATCGCAGGGCGGTCCCCGGTGGGGTGTCACGGTTCGACGGTGAACCCAGTATAGGAACTGCCCCGCGGCCGGCCGGCGAACTTACTCGCCCATCTCGAACGTCATCCGGCTGCCGCCGATGCCGCCGCGGAGCTTGTTGTTCGGGTCGGTCAGGCGGGCCGCCATGCGGGCCTCGGCCGCCTTGATGTCGGACTCCTTGTCGGCTTGGGCCGCGACGGCGTCCTGGGCCTCGGCCTCGGCTTGCAGGGCCTTCAACGACAGGGCCATGCGGCGGGCCTTGGCGTCCACGGAGATGATCTGCACCGTGACTTCTTGCCCTTCGGTCACGGCGTCCCGCACGCGGCGGATGCGCATCGTGGACAGTTCGCTGACGTGGACCAGGCCCTCGACGCCCGGCGCGACTTCGACGAACGCCCCGAAGTCTTCGACCCGCGTCACCTTGCCGACGAGCTTCGCCCCGGGCTTGGTCACGTCGGCGAAGTCGTCCCACGGGCTGCGGATCAGGGCCTTCAAACTCAGGCCGATCTTCCGCGTCTCCTTGTCGAGCCGGTGGATGACGACTTCGACCTTCTGGCCGAGTTGGACGACCTCACTCGGGTCGGCGACCCGCGACCAGCTCATCTCGGACACCGGGATCAGGCCGTCGGCCGCGCCGTCGAGTTCGACGAACGCGCCGAACGGCTTGATGCTGCGGACGATGCCGATCTTGACCTGGCCCTCTTCGACCGTGGCCCAGAACTTCTCGGCCTTCTCCTGCTTGTCGCGCTCCAGCAGGCTGCGGCGGCTGACGATCAAGTTCCGCTCGGCCGGGTCGATCTCGATGACCATGCACTTGATTTTTTGGTTGACGAAGTCCTCGGGCTTCTCGACGCGGTACATGTCGATCTGGCTGACCGGCATGAACCCCTTGATCCCGTTGACCTCGACTTGCAGGCCGGTCGCGTTCTTGTTCAGGCCGGTGACCTTGGCCTCGATGACCATGCCGCGGGCCAGGCTCGACCAGTCGGTGACGTTCTGGACGGACCCGATCATCGTCAGGTTGAGCAGGCCGTTGGCCCCGTCGTACCCGTCGATGTCGAACTCGACCTCGTCGCCGATGACCGGCTTACCCTCGGTGAACTGGAGCATCGGCAGGACGCCCTGGCCGCGGCCGCCGGGCACGTCGATGAACACGTCCTTGCCGTGGATGGCGACGATCCGGCCGCGCTTCTTCTCGCGGACCTTCGGCGCGCCGGGGACCGAACGCTTCTTCTCGTCGGCCACGACGGTGCCCTTCGGGTCGAACCCGGCGAGGGCGGCGTCGAGTTCGCGTTCGAGGTCGGCGTCGAGGTCGCGCTTGCTGGGCCGGAGGGCCGAGAAATCGACGCGGTCGAGGTCCTTCGGCTTCGCCCCGTCGTTCCGCGGCCGGTCGCCCCGCGGCGGCAGGTCCTTGCGCGGGCCGCGGTCGCCGGGCCGGGGCGGCCCCCCGCGGCGGTCGGGCGGTTGCGACTGGCTCTGGGCCTGCGGCGGGGCGGCCGGGGTGGGGGTCGCCGGGGCCGGGGCGGGAGGTGCGGCGGCGGGCGACGGCTGGTTCGGCTCGGTCATGGCGATTCCCCTATACGAATCCTCTGACGTTATCAGTCCGTGCGGCTGCCGACAACGGCAACGGACGCCGATAGCCGCGCACCTCCGTAGATTAGGGAAATGATTGTCACCCGACGGCGCGCCGCGCTGGCGCTGAAAACACTGCTCGGCCTGCTCGTCGTCGGCGGCGTCGCCTGGCACCTCGGCAAGTTGCTCGCCGACAATCCGCTCCGGGCCGGGGCCGTAGCGCCGCGCTACGGGTACCTGGCCGCCGCGGGCGTGCTGTACCTCGGCTGCCACACGATCTGGGGCACCTTCTTCTACCAACTCCTGTGCAAGCAAGGGTCGAGCGTCGGGTGGCTGACCGTCCTCCGCGCGTACTTCATCAGCCAGGCGGGCAAGTACGTCCCCGGCAAGGCGTGGGTGCTGCTGTTGCGCGTCGTCATCCTGCGCCGCACCGGGCTTTCGACGACGGCCATCGGCGTCGCCGGGATTTACGAAACGCTCACGAGCATGGCGGCCGGGGCGATGATCGGGGCACTCCTGCTACCGTGGTCGGGTCTGGTGTTCGCCGACGGGTCGATGCAGCGGTACGCCATCTTCGGCGTCGCCGGCCTGCCGGTCGGCGCGATCCTCTTGAACCGCCTCGCCGTCCGGGTCGCGCGGCGGTTCCGCGGCCCGGACCAGGCGATCATCCCCAAGCCGCCATTCTGGCTACTCGTGCGCGGCCTGCTCCAGGCGAGCGTCGGCTGGCTGCTCCTCGGCGCGAGCTTGCACTTGACCGTGATCGGCCTCAGCGATGTCGCGTTGCCGCTGACGGCCGACGGGTCGGCCGGCCTCGTCGTCGCCAACGCGATCGCGTACATTTCGGGCTTCGTGGCGATCATCCTGCCGGGCGGGTTGGGCGTCCGCGAGGAACTCTTGCAGCGGATGCTCGGCGTCCAACTCCGGCCGACGCTGGGGGACTCGGCGACCGGCTTCGCGGTCGTGACCGCGTTCGCCCTGCGGCTCGTCTGGACGCTCTTCGAGGCGGCGTTCTCGGTCCTGCTGTGGTGGGTCGGCCGCGTGAAATCACCTTCTCAAGCGGCGGCCCCCGTGGTATCCACCGGCACACTCACCGGGGCCACGCATGGATGACGCCGCGCCGCGCTCGCTGACTTTGGTCATCCCGCTGTACAACGAGGCCGAGAGCCTGCCGGAACTGGTGGCCCAGATCGGGACCGTCCGCGCGACCCTCGGCCTGCCGGTGCAAATCCTCTTCATCGACGACGGCAGCACCGACGCCTCCTGGGCCGTGATTCAGCGACTCGCCGCAGAACACCCGGGCTTCACCGGCGTGCGGTTCCGCCGCAACTTCGGCAAGGCGGCGGCGCTGCAAGCGGGCTTCGAGCGGGCGACCGGCGACGTGGTCTTCACGCTCGACGCGGACCTGCAGGACGACCCCGCCGAGATCCCCGGCTTCCTCGCCGCGCTCGCCGCCGGCAAGGACGTCGTCAGCGGGTGGAAGCAGGTCCGCCACGACCCGGTTTACAAGGTCTTGCCCAGTCGCATTTTCAACGCGATGGTCAGTCGGACGACCGGCGTCAAGTTGCACGATCACAACTGCGGCTTCAAAGCGTACCGCCGCGACGTGGTCAAAAGCGTGCGGCTGTACGGCGAACTGCACCGCTTCGTCCCCGTCTTGGCCGCAGCCCAGGGCTTCCGCGTCGGCGAGCGGGTCGTCCGGCACCGCGCCCGCAAGTTCGGCCGCTCGAAGTTCGGCTGGCAGCGCTTCCTCAAGGGCTTCCTCGACATGCTCGGGGTGCGCTTCGTCACCGCCTTCGGTCGGCGACCGCTGCACGCCTTCGGCGCACTCGCGTTCCTCGGCTTCGGCCTGACGGGACTCTTCAGTGTCGCCGGCTTCATGGCCTGGTTCGCCGGGTACGCGTCACTCGGCTTCGTCGGGCTGCTCGCCGCCAGCGTCAGCGCCACCCTCGGCGGCCAGGCGTTCCTCGTCGGCCTGGTCGCGGAACTCCTCGTCGCCAAACTCGCGCCCACGTCGTCGCCGTTCGCCATCACCGAGACGCTCGGCCTCGGAGACCCGCCGTGACGCCCGACCCCACCGCCGACCTCCGCCGCGCCTTTTACCTGCTGCTCACGATGCTGGGCGTGGCGGTTTGTGTGGCGAAGATCGTGGGTGCCGAAAACGTCTTCGAGCCGAGCCGCTACAAGCCGCCGACCGAGGCGAGTTACGGCGCGGACCGCGTCGCCGCCCCGCAACGCCTCTGGCCGGCGACCCGCCCGGAGCCGACGCCGATGTACGGCAGCAACGACCGCTCCCGGTGCGCCACCGTCAAGGCGCTCGTCGAGAACGGGACCTACGTCATCGGCCGGCGCGAGAACTTCGCGTCGGCGACCGACTACCGCGACACCGGCATCGTCTTCGCCGACGGCTACCAGAGCCTCGACAAGGTGATGGACCCCGACACCGGCCTGTTCTATTCCAGCAAGCCGCCGCTGTTCCCGACGCTCGTCGCCGGCGAGTACTGGCTGTTGCACAACCTCTTCGGGCTGTCGATCGACCGGCACCGGTGGTGGGTCGTCGGCGTCATTCTGTTGACGTTCAACGCCCTGCCCTTCGCCGTCTACCTGCGGCTCCTGGCAGTCCTCGTCGAGCACCACGGCCGCACCGATTTCGGCAAGCTATTCACGTTCACGGTGGCCGCCAGCGCGACCTTCGTGACTACTTTTTCCGCGACTCTGAACAACCACACGCCGGCAGTTTGCTGCGTTCTCTTCGCCCTGTACCCGCTGCTACGGCCCGGCGCAAAAGATACTCGCGCGGCTCTGTTCACGGGCGGTTTGTTCGCCGGCCTGGCGACGACGCTCGAACTCCCCGCGCTGGCGCTGGCCGTCGGCCTGTTCGTCCCGCTGGCGGTCGCGCGGCGTGGCCGGTCGGTGTGGTATCTCGCCGGGGCCGCGCTGCCCATCGCCGCCCTGTTCGCCTGCAATTACGCGGCGATGGGCCGCTGGTTGCCGGCCTACGGCGAGTTCGGCGGGCCGTGGTACGACTTCGCCGGCAGCCACTGGGCGAAGCTCAAACTCCCGGGGTCGAAAGTCGGCTTCGGGATCGACTTCGCCGACGAGTCGAAGCCGCTGTACGCCTTCCACCTCCTCCTCGGCCACCACGGCTGGTTCAGCCTCACGCCCGTCTGGTTCCTCGGTCTCGCGGGGCTAGTCGTCCAGGCCCGGCGCGGCTTGGCCGAGTGGCGAACCGGGCCGGCCGACGGGTTCTGGACGGCGAACAAACTGGCCGGACTTAGCCTGACGGTCTCGGCCGTCGTGTTCAGTTTCTACACGGCACGCACGAACAACTACGGCGGGTTCTGCTGTTGCGCCCGCTGGCTGATGTGGCTCACGCCGCTCTGGACGCTCGGGATGTTGCCCGCCGCGGACGCCGCCGGCCGGTCGCGGATCGGCCAGACTGTGGCGGGACTACTGCTCGCGGCGTCGGTGTTCAGCGTGACGTACCCGGCGTGGAACCCGTGGCGGCCGGCGTGGATTTTGCAACTGTGCGAGTTGACGGGCTGGGTGCGCTACTGACGGTTCGCCGGATTGCGGAGCCGGGCGAGGACCGAGGCCATGTCCGCCGGCATCGGCATGTCGAAGTGCAGGCGCGCCCCGGTCACGGGGTGTTCGAAGCCGAGTTCGGTGGCGTGCAGCATGAGCCGCGGGGCGAGGCTGGCGTCGGCGACGATCTCGCCGGTCGGCCGCTTGCAGTACACTTTGTCGCCGCAAACAGGGTGGCCCGCTTCGCTCAGGTGGATGCGGATCTGGTGCGTCCGCCCCGTCTCCAGCCGGCACTCCAAGAGCGTGTAGCCGGGCAACGTCTCGACCGGCGAAACGTGCGTCACGGCCCGCTTGCCCTGGCCGGGGAACGTCGAACTCCCCCGCCGGCCGTCGCCACGGTCCTTGACCAGGATCGACGCGATCGTCTGCGGCGACATTGACCCGGCGATGAGGGTCAAGTACCGCCGCGACACGGTGTGCAACTTGAACTGCAAGCCCAGACCGCGCTCGGCGTCCGCGCTGCGGGCGAACACCAGCAGGCCGCTCGTCTCCTTGTCGAGCCGGTGGACGATGCGGAGGGGCGGGAGCGTGCCGGGGCGGACGTTGTGCCGGCGGGCCACGGCCCACGTCGCCAGGTCTTGCAGAGTGGGCACGAGTTGCCGCCGCTGTTCGGACCACTCCAACTCCGACGGGTGCCGTACGCTGTTGACCCCGGCCGGCTTCTCGACGACGACGACGTGGGCGTCGAGGTGCCGGACGACGAGCCGCTCGGGGTGGGCCTCCTTCGGCAACGGCTTCGGCTGGGCGAGCAACTCGACGAGTTCGCCCTCCTTGAGTCGGCGGGCCTCGTCGGTACACACGTCGTCGTCGATGCGGACCCGCCGCGCCTCGATCAGCGACCGCACGACCTTCCACGACGGCCCCGACTCGTGCAACCGCGACCGCAGCACCTTCGCCAGCGTGTGGCCGTCCTCGGGGGCGATCACCTTAAAGGGAGCAAGTGGCGTCACTTCTTGAGCGCCCAGAGTAACAGTTGCACGAC
>JANYHV010000013.1 GCA_025362195.1 Fimbriiglobus sp.
GGGCGGCGGGGCCGGGGCGGGTCGGGAGCAACGCCCGGACCCGCTCCCAGTCGGCGTCCGAGATCTCGTGGCGGCGCATGGCAAACCCTCGGGGAGTGCCTAAAACTAGCGAAAAACCGTAGTCTGTCCACACGGCCTAAGTCACGGTGCAAAATCGACTTGAGTTTCTGGAAATTCATTTCTGAACGCTCGTTTTTGCCATTGTTTACTTAACGATCGTTAGTTTCCGACCGCATCGAGCCGCCGCTAAAATGCTATTGCTTCGGCTTCAATGGCTGGTGGTTCAAATGTCACCACTTCGGCGTGACTTTAATGCGAATTTCGAAGCGTTCGAGTCCCTCTCTTTCGCACCTCGAAGGCCCCCGGTGAACCCCGGGGGCTTTTTCGTGCGTTGCGTCACTTTCGCCGACGAACCGTTGCTTTCCCCGCCCCGGGTACGTTATTCTGGAGCCGTTGTCATTTCTCCCCGATGGCTGCTGGGTTCCGTCATGCGTCGTCGTTTGTCGTGGGTCGCACTGGGTGCCGTCGCGCTGAGTCTGTTCGGCTGGTCGGTCGCGGCCGAGAAGTCGGCCGGGCGGACGCCGTGGGCGTCGTCGAAGTTGGTCGGGTCGCCCGAACCCCCGCCGGCGTTCAAACTCGTCAACGCCTTCCCCAAGGCCGTGTTCAAGAACCCGACGCTGATGACCCAACCGCCCGGCGGCGGGCGGCTGTTCGTGGCGGAGCAGGGGGGCAAAATCTTCTCGATGAAGCCGGACGCCGGGGCCACGCCGGACCTGTGCTTCGACCCCGCCGCCGAGTTGAAGAACCTCGCGCTGACGCCGAACGCCGCCGCGGTCGAATCGACCTACGGCATGGTGTTCCACCCGAAGTTCGCCGAGAACCGCCAGTGCTTCGTCTGCTACACCGTGAAGGCCAAGGACAAGCCGAACCTGGCCGACGGCACCCGGGTGTCGCGGTTCACGATGACGGCCGCCGAACCGCCGCGGATCGACCCGGCCAGTGAGGAGATTCTGTTCACCTACCTGCAAGGCGGGCACAACGGCGGCGACCTGCACTTCGGCCCGGACGGGATGCTGTACATTTCCACCGGCGACTCGGCCGACCCGAACCCGCCCGACGCCCTCAAGACCGGCCAGGACATTACCGACCTGTTGGCCAGCGTGCTGCGCATCGACGTGGACCGCAAGGACGCCGGGAAGAACTACGCGATCCCGAAGGACAACCCGTTCGTCGGCACCGACATCGACGGCAAGCCGGCCCGCGGCGAGGTCTGGGCCTACGGCTTCCGCAACCCGTGGCGGATGAGCTTCGACAGGGCCACGGGCGACCTGTGGGTCGGGGACGTCGGCTGGGAATTGTGGGAACTCGTCCACAAGGTCGAGCGGGCCGGCAACTACGGCTGGAGCGCGGTCGAGGGCCGGCAGCCGGTGAACGTCGGCTGGAAGCTCGGCCCGACGCCGATCCAGCCGCCGGTCGTCGAAATCCCGCACACCGAAGGCGCGAGCATGACCGGCGGGTACGTCTACCGCGGCAAGAAGTTCCCGCAACTCGTGGGCAAGTACGTCTTCGGCGACTGGGTCACGAAGCGCATCTGGGCCGCCGAAGTGAAGGGGACCGAACTCGTCGAGTTGAAGGAGATCACGCCGCCGACGGTCCGCGTCGTCGCGTTCGGCCAGGACGCCGACGGCGAGTTGTACGCCCTCGACTACGACGCCGGCACCGTCCACGCCTTCGTGCCGAACGCGGCCACGGCGTCCGACCCGGCGAAGTTCCCCCGCACCCTGTCGGCGAGCGGGCTGTTCGCGGACACCAAGGCGCACGCCGTCGCGCCCGGGGTGGTCAAGTTCGAGATCAACTCGCCGCAGTGGCAGGACTACGCGACCTCGGAGCACTTCCTGGCCGCGCCGGGCACCGCCCCGGTGCTCGACTACGCCGACAAGAAACAGATCGAGGGCAACGTCAACTGGAACTGGTACCGCCTGCACTTCCCGGCCGACTCGGCGCTGGTCAAGACCCTCTCGCTCGAAACCGAGCGCGGCAACCCGGCCAGCCGGCGGCGCGTCGAAACGCAGGTGCTGCTCTTCGACGGCCAGTACTGGCACGGGTACACCTACGCCTGGCGCGACGACCAGTCGGACGCCGACCTCGTGCCGGCCGAGGGCAGTGAGAAGAGCATCGCCGTGAAGGACCCCGTGTTCGCCGGCGGGGTACGGCAGCAGACGTGGAATTTCGCGGGGCGGTCGCAGTGCATGCAGTGCCACCACTCGTGGGCGGAGCACACGCTCGGCTTCAACGTCGAACAACTCCACCGCGACACCGACGGCCCGGCCGGCCGCGTCAGCCAGTTGACGAAACTGCACGCGGCCGGGGTCTTGGAGCGCCGCGGCAAGGACGGCAAGCCGCTGCCGGCGTACAGCCCCGACGACCTCAAGAAGGAGCGCCGGCTGGTCAACCCGGCCGACGCGACGGTCAAACTCGACGACCGGGCCAAGAGCTACCTGCACGCGAACTGCGGGCACTGCCACCGCATGGGCGGCGGCGGGGCGGTCGATTTCGAACTGCACGCCTTCACCGACTGGTCGAGCAACAAGCTCCTGGGCGTCAAGCCGACGCGGGGCACCTTCGACCTGCCGGACCCCTGCGTCATCGCCCCCGGGGAGCCGGAGCGGAGCACGCTGTACTACCGCATGGCGAAGTTCGGCACCGGCCGGATGCCGCACGTCGGGGCGGAGTTCGTGGACGAAGCCGGGGTCGCCCTGGTCGGCCGCTGGATCGCGTCGCTGAAGGGCAAGGACGACCGGCGGGAAGCCTGCCCGCCGATGGGCAAACTCGACGAAGCCGCGATCACCGCCGCCCTGCAGGCCAAGCCGCACGACCTGGCCCGCGCCGTCGGCACGGCGACCGCCGGCGAGAACGTCGCGGCCATTCTGACACTGGCCGCCAAGCTGCCGGCCGGGCCGCGGCGCGACCTGTTCGAGGGCTACTTACCCCACGACGGCCGCGACAAGAAGCTCGGCAGCAACCCGCGGCCGAAGGCGATCCTCGCCCTCACCGGAGACGCGGTCAAGGGCCGGGAATTGTTGGTCGCCGAGAAGTCGCAGTGCTTAAAGTGCCACAAGCTCGACGGCCAGGGCAAGGAGGTCGGCCCCGACCTGTCGGCCATCGCTAAAACCCGCAGCCGCGAACACCTGCTCGAAAGCCTGCTCGACCCGTCGCGGCGGGTCGAACCGGCCTACCAGTCGTACCTCGTGACCGCCCACGACGGCCGCACGTTCACCGCGCTGGTCACCCGCAAGGACGCCAAGGCCGTCGTGCTGCGGGACGCCGAGAGCCGCGAGACGACGCTACTCCCGGCCGACATCGAGACCCTGCGGCCGGCCCGCGAGTCCCTGATGCCGACCGGGCTTCTCGCCGACTTCACCCCGCAACAGGCCGCCGACCTGCTGGCATTTTTGACAACGCGCAAGTAATCCCGGCGAGCGCCGGGACTCACTTCACCATCAGGCCCAGGCGGCGGGGGAATGCCGTCAGGGCTTCGAGCACGAGCTGCCAGCCGCGGTTGCTCGTCGCCACCGGCTTGCCGTTCTCGTGTAGCTCGATCGTTTTGCCGCCCGGATCTGCGGTCAGCGCGTCGGAGAAGTCGCTGGCGGCGATGACGGCCACGCGGTGGTGGTGGTCCGGGCCGGCGGGGAAGCGGAGCAGGCGGCGGGTCGTGTCGGGCGGGCCGAACAGGCGGTTCCGGATGGCCGCCCCGGGCAGGTAGCACAACAGCATGGCCATCATGAACAGGCTGAACACGATCAGCCCCATGAACGTGCCGATGCCGAAGTGGAAGGCCGCCGCGCCCATGATGAGCCACGGCCGCAGGCGGGTCCAGACCAGGAACGGGAAGCCGATTTCGATGACGAACGTGAACGCCACGCCGAACGCCGCCATCGCCGCGAACACCGGGCGGCTACTCACGAGCGTGCGGAGCAGGTTTTCGTACCACTGGTAGTAGATCATCGTGAACTCGGGGTTCACGAGCGTGTCCCAGTACGCGGTCGTGTTCCACCAGGCCGCGCCCTTCAACTTCGACATGCCCGAGGCCAGGTAGATGACGCAGAAGTGCATCTGCAACAGCCGCTGGGCGAACCCGGTGGCCACGGACAGCGGCGGGGCGTGCAGGTACGCCAGGGTCGCCGCGTCGAGGGTGCCGGTGCGGCGCAGGCTCAGCCGCGCGGCCCGGTACCGGTTGAGTAATCGGTCCAGCGACAGGGCCGCGCCGCAGTCCGAGATCATCAGGTAGATGAGCACGACGTTCATCATCGTGTCCATGCCGAACAGCACCTGCTGGCAGCGGTGGATGTAGCACAGCACGGCCAGCCAGGTCAGCACCGACGTGACCCGCGTGAACAGCCCGGCCGTGAACATCACGAACACGACCAGCATCGCGCAGTGGGCGACCCGCATCTCGGCCGGGTCGGTCATGTGGAACCAGATCGAGAAGACCGGCGACCCGGCCCGCAGCACGATCGCCGGATCGACGTTCCAGTACTCGAAGTACTCGAGCTGCTTGTCCCGCTCGGCGTACTCCAGCCGGACGAGCCGCTTCAACAGCACGACCCACGCCTGCCGCTGGCCGTAGTCCATCTCGGCGAGGTGCTTCAAGACGTACGACTTCTCGGTCGCGTCGGTGGGGATCGTGCCGTAGTACGCCTCGGCTTCGCGGGCGAAGGTCGCGCGCTCGGCCGGGGACATGAGGCCGACGGCGTCCGGGCTGACGGAGATCGGCAGGTCGGGGACGCGGGTCTTGGCCATCGCCGCCCGGCGGCCCTCGTCCACCAGCACGGCGAGTTGGTTCGCGCGGTCGGTCGGGTCGGCCGCCAGGCCGTCGATGTACGCGAGGCCCTGGAAGGTGAAGTTGCCCCCGACCGTCCGCCGGCGGATCTGGTCGATCTCGATCGCCTGGAGGCGTTCCAGGAACGCCAGCTTGGCGTCGAGTTCGGCGGGCGTGGCGGTCGGCCCGAGGTGGGCGCGGGCGTAGGCCATGATCGCCTTGCGGCGGTACGGGGCCTCCGGGATTTGCGCCGCGCGGGCCGGCTCGTACGGGTCTTCCCACCCGGCCGGGGCGACGAAGTGCGGCAACTCCTTCCGCTCCCGCTCCGCGTTGGCGAGCGAGTACCAGGCGTCCTTGCCGAAGAAGTTGGACAGGTCGAACGAGTACGCCAGGTGCGTGTACACGATCAGGCTCCCGACGACGATGCGGAGGAACGCCATCGTCGTCGGGTCGGCCGGGGCGAAGAAGAAGCTCAAGGAGCGCGCCCCGGCGTTCGGGTCCCGCGCCGCCGGCGTCGAAGGGGTGGACTGGCTCATGGGCGCAACTGGCTCCAGGGGAACTCGTACCCGGAGTGCTCGGTCAGCAGGTCTTTGAACTGCTCCGGCCCCGGCTCGTCCAACTTCAGCTTGCCGGCCCGCGGCAGGATCGGGATCAGCCAGTACAGCATCGGGTCTTGCGGGTCCACGAGTTGCCCCTCGCGCGTGTAATCCCCCAGGAAGTAGACGCGGTACAGGGTCGGGTGGAACGGGCTGAGCTTCTGCGTCACGAAGTACTGCGTCGTCACGATGCGGTGCTCGGCCCGGTACAGCTTGACGTTCACGACCTTGAACCCCGGCGACGTGTGTTCGACGGCCAGGTGCTTCGTGAACGACGGCAATAAGAACCGGGTCACGTCGGCCTGCGGCTGGGCGTACCAGCGGAATTCGACCTCGTAGTTCGACGGCGGGTGCTCGATCCGCTTCACCCCCGGCAGCGCCCCGAGGGCCACGTCCTGGCGGCGGCGGTTGACCTGCGCCCGCTCGTCCGAGTTGTTGCCCAGGTCGGTCGTCGCGCGGACGGCGTTCTCGGTCAGCGACAGCCGGCGGTAGTACGTCTGGCCGAGCGGGTCCTTCCACTGCGTGTCCCGGCGCGGCAGGGTGACCCACTCGTGCAAGGTCTTCGGCTTCCCGGTCGCCGGGTCGGTCTCGTCGAGTTCGTAGGTCAGCAGCGCGAACAGGTGCGACGCCGGGCCGGGTTCGGGCGAGTAGAAGTGGTAGGCGTTCCGCAGGTACGTGAACTGCATGAACGGCAAGTAAAACCGCTGGCCGAGTTGGTTCGTGATCCACGGCGACGATTCCGGCCAGGTCGTCGCCACGAGCAGCGACGAGAAGTGGAACGCGACGAAGCCGACGATGACCGTCCGCCGGCCGACCCGGGCGATTGCCATCAGCCCCGCGCCGACGAACCCCGCCCCGGCGATCACGCGCATCAGCATCTGGCCCGAGTCCCAGTGGTCCGGTAAGCCGAAGCTGTTGGCTGCGGCCGTGAGGGCCGCGAGCAGCCAGACGAGCGGCGAGTCCGGGCGGAGGCTCAGCGCGCCCCCGGCGATCACGGCGGCCAGCGCCACGGCGACGAGCCGGACGGTCCCCGACGGCCCCGGCCCGTTCTCGCCGGCGACCAGGCCGACGACGACGGCCAGCAGGCTCAACCCGAGGGCCGCGACCGTGAGGCGGACGACCGCGGGCAACGCGGCCGGCGGCAAGACCTCTGTCGAGGGCGGGATCGGACTCGCGGGGACAATGGGCGTGGGGCGCGGGGAAGTGTCGGCCATCGGTCCCCTCCTGGAACTGTGGTGCGCGTCGTGGCGTCGGTTGCCAGTATAGCCGACGGCACGGCCGGCGGCGTGGGCCGGCGGCGCGAACGCCGGGGTGCCGCACGCGCCGCGAGCGAGGATTCGACCCGACCGCTACGACGAGTTTCACCCGCCCATTTTTCCCAGTCGGAGCACCGGCCGGGGCGGCACGCAGCCCCCAGTCTGCCCCGAACGCCGGAAGCGTGAAAACTGCGTAGTTTGCCCGGTTTACTATTGAATCCCCGTGAGGCGAATCTTACCATCTGCTTACGCCGGTCGACTCCCGCGGAACCTTCCTTGATGGCCACCAATCCACGCCACCATTGAGTCTCACTGCCCGCCGACGCGACCCCCCGACCCGGGGTCCGCTCGCGGCGGCGGCGTCGAGTTGACCGTTCGCGTTTGGGTTACGGGATTTCGTTCGACACCTGATTCAGGAGGATGAGTTCGATGTACACAATGGTCATGATGATGGCGATGTCCGGTTCCACGGACACGACGGCCTTCGGCGGCAAGCTGTTCGGCGGCGGCTGCCACGGCACGAGCTGCCACGGCGCGATGGTCGTTTCGACCGGCTGCACCGGCTCCCACGCGGCCCCGACCGTCCCCGCCCCGGCCTACGCCGGCTGCTCGGGCACGAGCTGCCACGGTTCGACGAGCTGCCACGGCGGCAGCGGTTTCCTCGGCCTGCGGAGCCACTTCAGCCGCAAGTCCGGCTGCCACGGCTCGACCGGTTGCCACGGTTCGGTCGCCCCCTCGACGGGCTGCACCGGTTACGCCGCCCCGGCCGCGGCCGATTGCTGCGGGACGACCGCCGCGTACTCGACCGGCTGCGTCGGCTCGATCATCACCGGAAGCACCCCGGGTGCCGTGATCACCGAAAGCCCGGCCGCCCCGGCCGCCGGGGCCAAGGAAATGCCCAAGGCGAAGGACGCCCCCAAGGGCGAGAAGAAGGGCGACGGGGTCTAAGCGACCCGCCTTCAAGAACGATGAGCACGGACAGGGGTCCGGGTTCCGAGGCGAGGCGGGCACGATGCCCGTCTCGCCTCTCGCGTTGACGGCCTACAATGCCCGGAGTCGTTGCCCCGACGGTCCGGAGTCCGCATGGCGGTCCCTTTCTTGCGCCCGCGCGTCATCGACCTCGTCTTCCGGGTCTACGCGCGGCCCCTGCACCCCGAGTTCTTCACGCGCCGCAAGGTCCGCCGGGTCGAGCGCGCCGGGTTCACGCTGACCGCCGCCATCACCCCCGCCGGGCACACGCTGGAGTGGACGCGGGGCGGCGTCGCCTTCATGGAAGTCCTGACCGCGACCGGGGACGCCCTGCCCGCCACCGGGTTGCGCTTGCAGCGGTGCCTCGACGGACTGGACGCCGGGCGGAGCGGCCGGTGCGACCTGTCGGCCGACGTGCGGTACGAGATGAGCCTGCGGGCCGAGACCCTTTCGCCCGAAGTGTTCAGCCACGTCCAGCGGGAGTTGATCGACGACGGGGCGCGGCGGGGGATGCTCTTCCACACCGCGAACTTGCGGCCCGGCGAATCCCCCGGGGCGTCGCCGGTGAGCTACTTGACGGTGGACCCGATCGCGGCCGGCCTGGCGGTCAGCGCCTTCCACACGTTCCCCGACGAGTTCGTCATCGTCCGCACGCAGTCGCTCGTCGAGTTCCCGACGGTCGGGGCGTTTGAAGAACTGCCGGGCTGAGGCGCCGCCGGTTACGGGTCGGCCCGCTGGACCCGGGCGACGGTCAGGACCGGCACGTCGCCGTACTCCGACGTGTACCGGCGGGTGCCGAACAATTTCGTCTCGCCCTCGCGCCACTGGCTCAGGTCCACGCCCGGCCCGGCTTCGAGGTACGCGACGACCCGGCTGGTGCCGCCCTTGCCCGTCGCGCGGAACGAGTACCGCGGCTCCCCGTCGCGCTGGAACCCGGTCGGCCGGATCGTGCCCGCCCCGGTCCACCCGGTCGCGTCCGACTTCGCCGCCGGGCGGTCGGTGCCGTCCCGGTCCCCGCGGACCGCCCCGGTGGCCGCCCCGCCGGCTTCCCGCGCCGCCGGCCGGCCGGCCGCCCGCTGCTTCTCGTAGACCGAGTGGACCCGTTCGTAGCACAGGTTGGCCAGGTCCACGTCGCCGCCGGGCTGGTTCATGTCGCTGGCGAGTTGCAGGTAGAGCCGCTCGGCCCGCTGGTACTCCTGGCGGTCGCTGGCCTGCTCGGCCTGGAGCCAGAGGGTGTGCTGCGGCCAGTCCGCCGGCTTGCCGCGGCCGGCCGTGGCGCTGGTGCCGACCGGCACCGCAAGGGTCGGGGCGCGGGCCGCGCCGGCCACGGGCGTCGATTCGGCGGCCGCCGGCGTGACCGCGCTCGGCGCGGGGGACTTCACCGTGTACGTCGCCGCCGCCTGGCCTTTGACGAACTGCACGGCCGCACGCGGCAGGTAGCGGCACTCGCCTTTGACCGGCTGAATCGGCGTCCACCCGGTCCGACCGGAGCCGTTCGGCTCGAACGAGTTGGTGCCGATGATCTGCACGAGGGTGCCGTCCGGCACCCGTTCTTTGCGGACGTTCAACGGGGCCGTCAGGCCGGGCCGGCCCATCGCGACTTCGACATCCGGGTCGGCCTGGACGACGGCGTTGCGCGGCAGCGATTTCGGGTTGCCCCCGTCGATCTCGCTGAGCGCGAGGGTGCGGATCCACGACACCTGCCCGCGCGGCGGCTCGACCGCGAGCCACTGGTCGCCGACTTCGTGCAGGACGATGACGAGTTCGCCGCGGGCCAGCGACCCGGTCTCTTCCATGTTTACGCCCGGACCTGTGCGCAAGCTGGCGTTGTCCGTGGCCACGGTCGCCAGGTACGGCGTCGCCTGGGCCAGACCGACGCCCGCCGCCGAGAGCCACACCAGACAGGTGAAGACGATGCGCACGGCAAAACTCCGACGGACCGGGGACCGACAACAACCCCCCCGCATACCGTCGTCCGCCGCCCGCCGCAAGTTGAAGAAATCTCAGGCCAACTACTTTAATCGCTTCGCTTCGACCTGCCTCCTCAACCGACGCATCTCGAGGACGCGCTTGAGTTCGGCCTCGTCCTTGCGAGCTTCGCGGAGTACTCTTTCCAGTCTGGCGGAGGTAATAGCGATAGCCTTACCCTGGTCAATCGTGGCTTCGCTCACGTTACGCCTTCCTTTCGGAGCAGGTTACAGAGAGGTCAAGCCTCTGATAGCATGCTCCAGATCAATCCGCACTACGAACTCTCGGATACGCGATTCGATCATCGCGCGGTCTTCCTCCCGGAAGTACCCGGCAACGTCGGTGTCGATCAACAGCGCGGCCCTTACCAAAACAATGCCTTCGGGACGACAGTCCGCCAGTGGATAGGCGACCATAGACCGGAGGTAATTCCGCTGCACGTCTCCGAAGTATTCGAACCCGGGCTCGCTCGCACAATCGGGGACGATTAGCGTCTGACCTTCGCGGACGCAGCGAACCGCGTGCGATGTGCCCGTCGGGGTGTCGAGCCGGAATCGTTCGGGGTGTGTTTGAGGCGAGGCGAACGGTTTGTGGCTTTTGGTCGCCAAGTCGAACGCGTCGCGCGGCGAGAGTCTGCCGTCCTCCTCGACGTACAAGCCGACCCGAAAGTTCTGTGCGATGCTCCCCCCCGTCGAGATGACCTCGATGCGGAAGAGGGCGGCGAGGGATTCTAGGATGATGCGGATCTGCTCCTCCGGGGCCAGACCCTCCCGCGCCTGCTGGACGGACGCTCGCGTCCCCGAGGCCTCTTCGACCGCCCTCCGCACACGTTGCACTTTGTGACTAACCGTCTCTCGCAAGTGAGTGAGCAGCCACTTCAACCGGGTCGCCTCGAAAGCCGCATCGTCCCGGTCCTGCGTCAAAGTCTCGACCTCGACCTCATACTCGGCGGCCTTCTTCTCCTTGGCCGACTTGTACTTCGAGTCGCCGATGACGCCCGCGAGTTCCCAAAGCATGTACCCCACGACGGCCACGGCCGTCGTCGAGAGCCACGGCAGGTCAACCCCGTCGCCGGGTGCTGGCGGGCTGGTGCGACTCAGGATCGCAGACCCTCCGGCCACGGCACGGAACGCCGCGACGGCGATTTTCGCCACCACTTCCCGGTAATGCCTCTCGACCCACTGCCATCGAAACGCGACGAGCAAACACGCCACGAAGCCGAGTAAAGCAACAACTCCGCTCGCGTAGCGAGTGATCGGCTCGGCGTTGTCGAGTCGGGATGACCAGGTCATCAAGTTATCCTAGGAACGATTCGGCGTCCGATTGAGTGAAAATCTGACGCCGACAATCGGGTTCGCCGGATCGCGGCCACTCGAACTGCGATTTATCTGGGGCTGGGCGACGCCGGCCGTTCGTCGGACAATGCCAGCACACGCACCCTGCTTTCGGAGCCGACTGCCATGCCCGCTGCGACCTTTGCCGAACTCACCAAGATGCTCGACCACTCCCTGTTGCAACCCACCCTGACCGACGCCGAGATGGAGGCGGGGTTGATCCTGGCCCGCGAGTACGACGTCGCGTCGGTCTGCATCAAGCCCTACGCCGTGCGGCTGGCGGCAAAAATGCTCGCCGGCTCGACCGTCCAGGCGAGCACGACCATCGGCTTCCCGCACGGCGGACACGTCACCAAGATCAAGGTCGCCGAGAGCGAGATCGCCCTGGCCGACGGGGCGACGGAACTCGACATGGTCGTCAACATCGGCAAGGTCCTGTCGGGCGAGTGGAACGCCGTGGCCAGCGACATCGCCGCCGTCGTGGCGGTGGCGCACGCCGCCGGGGCGAAGGTGAAGGTGATCTTCGAGAACGCCTACCTGAAGGACGCGCACAAGATCGAGTTGTGCAAGATTTGCGGCGAAGTCCGGGCCGACTGGGTCAAGACCTCGACCGGGTACGCCGAGTCCGGGGCGACCACCGACGACTTGAAGCTGATGCGCCTGCACGCCCCGGCCCACGTCCAGGTCAAGGCGGCCGGCGGGGTGCGGACGTACGAGCGGCTGCTGGAAGTGCGGGCCATCGGCGTGAGCCGGGTCGGGGCGACGGCGACGAAGGTCATCCTCGACGAGGCGCGGGCCAAAATGGGGCTGTGACTCACGCGAACCGCGTGACGGTGCCGTCGGGCGTGAACCGGACACTGCCGGCGTTCCACCGGACCCGCACGTCCGCCGCGCCGCCGCACACGTCCCAAAGCTTGGCCATGAGGTTGTCGTCGGTCATCGCCCGCAGGCCGACGTAGGATGTCGTCAGCCGCGGGTTGATCTCGATGGCGAAGTCGCCGCTGCCGTCGGCGGCGGTCCCGAGGATCAAGTCCACGCCGACGTACCCGGCTAACCCCGGCACCGCGTCGATGGCCCGCCGGGCGAGCTTGACCGCCCGCAGCGTCAGGCCGTCGGGCATAGGAATTTCGCCACCCAGGTAGGTGAAGCGGCCGTCGTCCGAAAGGTGCTGGAAGCCCGGCAGCAGCGGCACGACGCAGTTCGGCCCGACGAGGAACGACACGCTCACGGCCACGCCGGGCACGTAGGGCTGGGTGAGCAGCTTGGACGCCGGCATGCCGTCGAGTTGGCCGGCCCGCCGCAACGCTTCCCATTCAGTGCGCGTGTCGATCCGCCGAACGGCGACCGACCCGGCCCCGTTGCGGTGCTTGACGACGAAGGGGAAGTCGAGCTGGTCGCCGTCGAAAGAGAGCACGACCGGCGTCGGCACGCCCGCCCCGTGCCAGAAGTCGGGGAGGTATTCTTTGTCGCCCGCGATGTTCGTCGCCGACTCGGACGTGTTGAGGATTCGCTTCGCCCCGGCCTCCACGGCCCAGTACAGTCGCTGATTGAGCAGGCGGTCGGTCTCCGGCGCAATCACCAGGGTCGCGTCGGACTGCACGACGAGCCGGGCGAAGGTGTCGTGCTCCGCCGTCGGCCGGACGCCGGTCATCGTCGTCACGGTCACCCCGGGGATGCGCTCGAAGTCGGCGATGCAGGCGGAGCGCATGGCGTTGCCCTCGCGCCAAAGCGAGTGGGCCGGGTCGGACGGCTCCCGGCCCAGCCCCAGTGCCGTGCAATACTCGTAGACGAAAACAATGCCCATGCCGCTAATGTAGGCGACACAGTCGCGGAGAGAAATCATGTCTGAGAATGTCAAGAAACCGGGGTCCGAGGGCGCGTCGGGTCCGCGCAAGCCACGCAAACCTGCGCCCGCTCCGAGGCTCACCGACCCGCCGCTCGTCGGCTCGGCGGACTGGCGCGAGGAGACCCTGGCCCGCGTCCGGGTGCTGATCCTGGAGGCCGACCCCGAGATGACCGAGGAGCGGAAGTGGAAGAAGCCGTCGAACGGGATGGCGGGGGTGCCGGTCTGGTCGCACGGCGGGATCGTCTGCACGGGGGAAGCGTACGCGAAAGTCGTCAAGCTCACGTTCGCCCGCGGGGCGACCATCCCGGACCCGTCGCGCCTCTTCAATTCCGGCCTGGAGGGCAACACGCGACGGGCGATCGACATCCCGGAAGGAACGAACATCGACGCGGGCGCGTTCAAGGCGCTCGTGCTCGCCGCGGTCGCCCAGAACGGCCCGCCGGCGGCGAAGACCAAGCCGGTGAAACTCCTGTCCGGCGGCAATCCGCAAATTGCGAAGGCCGACGGCGACGCCCCGGTGCAAGCGTACATCGCCGCGATGCCGGGCTGGAAGGGCGATGTCGGGCGCTGGCTCGACGCGCTCGTCGAGCGGACCGTGCCCGACGTGCGCAAGGCCGTGAAGTGGAATTCGCCCTTCTACGGCGTTGAAGGCAAGGGCTACTTCCTCGGCTTCCACTGCCTCACGAAGTGCGTCAAGGTGGCGTTCTTCCGCGGCACGTCCCTGCAACCGCCCCTGCCCGGCGAGTCCAAGCAAAAGGAAGTCCGCTACCTCGACGTCCGCGAACACGACCACATCGACGAGGCGCAACTGGCGGCGTGGGTGAAGCAGGCCGCCACATTGCCCGGCTGGCTGTACGGACTGCCCGACGGGAAACGGACAATCAGTTAGGAGTATTCGTCGCCTTCGAACTGCGCCGGGGCGACGTACCCCAGCGCGCTGTGCCGACGCTCGCGGTTGTCGAACGCTTCGATGGACTCGAAGAGACTCGCCTTCGCTTCTGCTCGCGGCGCGTACTTTTCGTGGTGCCTCGACATCGACTTCGAGCTGGCGAAGAACGACTCCATCGGCGCGTTGTCCCAGCCGTTGCCGCGACGGCTCGTACTCCACACGATTCGCTCCTCCTCCGACCGCCGCCGGTCGTGCTCGCTCGCGGACTGGCTCCCACGATCCGAGTGGGCCACCAGACCCGAAGACCTCCCGGGGCGACGACCCAGGGCCATGTCCAGGGAATCGACCACCCGCCGGCTGGTCATCGCCGCCGCCATACTCCACCCGACCACCCGCCGGCTGAACAGGTCCACCACGACCGCCAGGTCCAGCCACCCGTCACGGGTCGGGACGTCCGTCACGTCCGCGACCCACGACGCGTTCGGCTCGGCCGGGTCGAACTCCCGGTCCGGGACGTTCTCGGCCACCGGGTGCGGGTGGTTCGAGTCCGTCGTCCGGTGGAACTTCCGCTCCCCGGTCAGCTCGTCGCGCCGGGCGGCCGGGCCGGCCGACCGCGACGGCTTGGCCCGGCGGGTGCCCTTGACCGGGGGAAGGTGATCGGCCACCCTCTTGCGGGATCGGCGGCAAGGCGTGCCTGACGGAAGAGGCCCTCTGCCCGCGATCACCGACGAAGTCGTCCCGACCCTCCTGCTGGCGGCGACGCGGCCCACCGGGCACAAGCGGCACTCCTCCGCCCGCCGACTCTGCCCGAGTGGAGCGCCACCATCCGGCCCGACGTGCCGGGAGATTCGACCACCGCTGATGGGTTAAACGCCGTGGCGGCGGCGGCCCTGACTGCCGGCAGGCAGGTGGGCGATGGAGGGTGCAACAGACGCCGGAGGTGGAGGCCGCGGCGTACAACCTGGTGCGACTGAGAAAGCTGGCCCCGGCCGCGTGAGGTCGAGGGGCGGGTCGATTCCCGGTGGCCGGGCCGAGGCCCTGGCGGCCGGGACTCGAAAACGTCGCGTGGGCGGTCCGATTGTGAAGGCACACCCGCGTTGTTCAACACACTCCCTAATCTTGCGGGTAGAGCGCGGTGGACAGGTAGCGTTCGCCGAGGTCGGGGAGGACGACGACGAACGTCTTCCCGGCGTGCTCCGGCCGCGCGGCCAGGGTCAGCGTGGCCGCCGCCGCCGCGCCGCAACTGATGCCGACCAGCATCCCCTCGTCCCGGGCCAACCGGCGGGCCATCTCGAAGGCCTCGTCGTCGGTCACTTGCACGACCTCGTCGACGAGCGTGTACCCGCCGTCCTTGGCCCGCTTCAGCCCGTCCAGGAGCACGCCCGGGACGAAGCCCGCGCCGATGCCCTGGATCTTGTGCTTGCCCGGCTTGACCTCGTTGGCCGGCACCCCGTCGCGGATGTGCTGGGTGAGCACCGGGCTGGTGACCGGCTCGACGGCGACGCACTTGATCCCCGGCTTGCGGGCCTTGAACACCTCGCCGCACCCGACGATCGTCCCCCCGGTGCCGACGCCGCTGACGAAGTAGTCGAACTCCCCGCCGGTACACTTCCAAATTTCTTCGGCCGTGGTCGTGCGGTGGATCTCCGGGTTGGACGGGTTCTTGAACTGTTGCGGCATGAACGACTTCGGCTCGCCGCCGAACTCGCGGAAGAGTTCCTCGGACCGCGCGACGGCCCCGTTCATGCCCCGCTCGGCCGCCGTCAGGTGCAGTTCCGCCCCGAAGGCCTTGAGCAGCCGGCGGCGCTCCAGGGACATGCTCTCGGGCATCGTGATAATGAGCCGGTAGCCCTTGGCGGCGCAGGCGAAGGCGAGGCCGATGCCGGTGTTCCCGGAGGTCGCCTCGATGATGACCGTGTCCTTGGTGATCTTGCCCGCCGCCTCGCCGGCCTCGATCATGGCGACGCCGATGCGGTCCTTGACGGACCAGAGGGGGTTGAAGTTCTCGAGCTTGGCGATGACGGTCGCCTTCAACCCCTGGGTGACGCGGCGGAGCTTGATCAGCGGGGTGCCGCCGATGGTTTCGGTGATGTTGTCGTAAATCTTCGGGCGAATCTGCGACGTTTCGGGCATGACACGACTCACGGGGAGTGTAGGGAGAACGGGAATCCTCACCAAAATGATACGCGACATCGACAATCCGCAAAGCGCGAATCGCCGGTCGCCGATTGCGTCCGCGTGAACCTCGGGTAAACTGAGGCCGTCGTTGACCGGGGAAGGGTGGCGGAGTGGTCTAACGCGTCAGTCTTGAAAACTGAAGTGGGGCTTGCCCCCACCGAGGGTTCGAATCCCTCCCCTTCCGCTTTCGGTCCGCTACGAAAGGATTTGTTTCTCACGCGAGTCTGGACTCGACCGCCGCACCCGGGGAGGAGGCGGGTCACGCGCGAGTCGCCGGACTGACCGACGGCCAAGTGGGCCGGGGTGTGGTACGACTTCGACGAGTTCCAGCGGATCGTCGTCGCGCGGCGGAAGGACAACGAGCCGTTCAAAAACGAGCGGGCGTTGCTCGCGCTGTCCGGGACGCGGTGTACGCGTGGTGATCGTCTGGACCGCAGACCCGGCCCTGGCGGGGTGCTACCTGCTCGGGCCGATGCCGGAGGACTGGTAATTCTACGCCAGCTGGTGTAAGTGTACCTTTGAGGTTGCCGCGAACTGAGAAGCCCTGTATCTCGTCAACTTCACATAGGTCAGTCGCGCGCGTGCCTCGGCCGTGTTCTTGTCACGAATTCTGATCGCACGGGACTAGCCAGATGGGAGCTTCACCTCGCAAGCCTCGGCTACCTGACATGTCCGATGCGCAGTGCCAATACATGGTCCTGTGCGGGCACTTCGACCCCGGCGACAGCGTACCCCTTGACGGGTTCCATGCGATCAAAGACGAAGTGGCTGACTATGCACGGTACTCTCAGAATAGCACCGTGGTCTCCGTTGTCATTATCAGGGACAGGCCCACGCGCTCGCGGGGTGCACACCTTCACATCGACTTTTCGCGCGACGGGTGGCGATACTCGGCCCCCGCCGCCGAACAAGCAATACTCTCCCGCACCGCCGTAGAGGCGGCACTCGCGCCGCTCGCCCCGTTCGAGATCACAGCGGACGTGAAAGGCGTTTTCACCGTGGACGTGGACCGCTTGCCCGAGGCGTTCCGGCTCGCCCTGGACCCCGTCCAGTCCGAAGGCGTAGGGATGGTGATGGAGAGCGGCGTTTACGCGGTTACCGGCACCCCGATCCGCTCGATCCGCTGGCAGCGCACCGAAGACGACCGGCAGTTTGAAATTGTCCTAGAGACACAAGGCACAGGGCACCTCGGCCCGGACTTCTTCAAAAAGTCGTTAGCGACCATGGAAGCGGCGTTCTCGATCTTGTTCCCGCATGTAGAGTGAGGAATTTCATGGTCCGCACAGAAGAGATTGGCGAAATGCGGCACCGCACGTTTGGGCACCACGACAACTTCACCATTTACAGCCCCAGGCCGAAGGGATCTTCCGGCAAGGGCAAAGCCGATCCGCCGAGCGGCGGCTATTCGCCCGACTGGGGGGCAAAGCTAAGTGACGTTCTATCCAAGCTCGCGGCGACCGGGCGATTTCACCGCGAACTCATTGCACTCCGAGGCGAGGTCGCGAAGCTCAAGTCACAGGTCGCGTCGCTGGGCGAATCTGGCGTCACGGCAACCGACGTGATCCAGTCTTTCGCCCCGGAGCCGTACGACGTTTTGAGGCCGATCCACGTCACGGTGACTCCTACCGACGAGGGCGATTACACCGCCCGGATTGGCGATGCGAACCTCACGGCGTACGGCGACAACCCGCACTTGGCGGTCAATAGCCTGAAGTTCATGATCCTCGACACGTTCGACAGTTTCACGGCGGCGAAAAAGCTCGGCGCCGGCCCGGCCAAGCAGTTGGCCGTGCTCAAAGAACTGATAAAGAAGAGGGGCTGAGGATGGCCCGCATGTTGACGAAAGAGCTTGCCGACAAGATCGTCAAGAAGTTAGGGGCAAAGTGTTCTCCGTCCCAGCGGCCGGGGTCGCCCCACGAATACTACGACTTCGAGTACAAAGGTGTTCTCGTTGCCCGCCTGAGCTTACGCCGTGGCTCCAACTGGGAGAAGGGTCACGACCACATGATCGAGGAACTGTTCTTAGGGCCGAACAAGGCCAAGCAACTCGGACAGTGTTCGATTAGCCTAGAAAAATACATCATTTTGCTCCAAGAAGCCGGGCATATCGCGCCAGACGACGGTAACTCTTGACGCGGTCGGCGTAGCGGCAACACCCCCCTGAGAGTCTCTTTCCCTCACTCCCCCCGCCCGCCCCAGCCACTCGGTCGCAGCCGCCACCACCCCACGCCCGCCAGCGCGACGGCCAGGGCGACCGCCCGCCGCCGGGTGTAGCCGGCGGCGGCCCGGCCGCGTGAGATTACCGTCGCGGCGACCACGGCCGCCAAGCCGGCGGCGATGCCGGGCCCGATCAGGACGGCGGTCAGGAGGTTTTCGGCGGTACAAGGACAGCTGTTACGCCCGGGGCTACTCGGGGCGCGGCCGGGGATGTCGAATCGCCAGATTTCGCGGGGCTTTCAAGGGTGCCGGCGTCAGTCTTGAAAACTGAAGTGGGGCTTGCCCCCACCGAGGGTTCGAATCCCTCCCTTCCGCTTTCGGTTCGCTGCGAATTGATTTGGCTCTTCGACGGGCCCGGCTCCGACTCCCGCACCCGGGGGTGCGGCGGTTGTCGGTGTGGCAGGTGAATTATTGCGGCGGGCGGGGCGGGATCGGGGGCGGGGTCGGGGTCTTCTGCGGCGTTGCCGCCGGGGTCTTGCCGGTCGGGGCCGGCGGCGCGGCCGAACAGCCGGCGAGGGCGGACAGGATCAGGCCGGCGGCGAGACCGCGGGCGGCGGGCTTGGTCATGGGAAATCCTCGGGGCGGTGGGTCGTCGTTCGCGGCGGAGGGCCGTCAGTTGGCGATGGCGGTGATGTCGTACACGGCCCCGTCCCGCATCCCGGCGGCTTGCTGGAAGACGAACCAACTCGGGCTGTAGAAGTCCGTGGCCGGGCCGGAGAACTTGCGGATCGTCCGCACCGACCCGTCGCAGTACCCGAAGTTGATCGCGCCGGTGTGGGCGCTGCCGAACGTGTACCAGGCGGCGTTCGTCGGCAGCCCCCAGGCCGTCGGCAGGTTCGACCCGCCCATCCACGACCCGGTGTAGTCGCGGGCACCGGGGTTCGACCCGCCGAACGTCTCGCCGAACCCGAGGGTGTTGCTCGTGCCGTCGCTGATGGCGACGATGCGGGTCCGCGAGTTCGGCGTGTACGCGCCGACCCACTGGCCGAAGTACGCGTCCGTCGTCGCCCCGAGCGTCCCCGACACGGAGGCGTAGTTCGTCCGGCCGAGGGGCGACGGGGCGGCGAACGACGCCGCGTTGATGCTCGTCCCGGCCGTGTAGTAGTAGGCGAACACGCCCGTCACCGGCTGGCCCTCGGACCCGAGCGGGTCGGACGGGCAGAGGAAGTTCTTGACCTTCGTTTGGGCCGGCGCGTACGCGCTCGCCCACCACGGCCCGGACACGGTCGCCGGGGGCAGGTTGAACAGGGTGGGGTCGATTCCGGCGTGCAGGTTCCCCTGCTCGAGGTACGGCAGCAGGAACGGCAGGGTGCCGACGTAGCTCGTCTGTGCGGCCTTGCCCGGCGTGTACACGATGCCCGGCGGCAGCCACCCGTTCGCGCTCTCGTAGTTGTGCGCGGCCAGCGAAATCTGCTTCAGGTTGTTCTGGCACGTCATCCGGCTGGCGGCCTCCCGGACCTTCTGCACCGCCGGCAGGAGCAGGCCGATGAGGATGGCGATGATGGCGATCACCACCAGCAATTCGATCAGGGTGAAGGCGGCCCGGCGTCGGCGGAAGGTGTGCATGACATCTCGTGTGGTGCGGATTGCAGGAATATTGGTGGTTGTGACGAGCGTAGGACGCGAACCGACCTGGGGCGCACTTTGCCCGTGAGAATCGTCGCGGGCGGGCGGTTCGGATTTCGAGACGGCCGAGCAAATTGCCGCAAAGTTCCGGCGGCCCTGCGGCACGCGGCGGTCGCAGTTTGGAGCGGCAAACCGCCCGCACCGGCAGCGCCCGAAGCCCGGCCGGAGTCGATTCCGAATTCGCCGGAGATTGTCCGGCCAGTGGCACGCCAGTCGCGGAAGAATCTGGTGTTCACCTTCCGCAGAATGGGTAAGATGGGCGGTACACCATGACAAACGAACCCGACGCTTTCCTGCGAACGATCCTGGCCAACCCGGCCGACCCCCTGCCCCGCCTCGTCTTCGCGGACTGGCTGGAGGAGACGGGGGCGAGGTCGAACATCGCCTGGGCCAAGTACCTCCGGCTGTCCGAGGAGGTCGCGGCCCTGCCCCCGGGCGACGACTCCCGCGACAAAAAGCTCCGCCTGCTCGCCCGCCTCGGCACGCTGATCCAGGCGAAGCTGCGCTACAAGGCCGAGGTGTTCGTCGCCCACTCCGAGTGCCTGCGGCGGGTCTTGCCGCTCCGGTGCATGATCCTCGACGTGGACACGGTGGCGGTGTCGCACGAGTTGGCCGACGCCCTGCCGGCGAGCCTGGCGCTGGAGTACGCGGTCGTGCCGCTGCACCTCGACGCGACGACGCTGACCGTCGCCGCCGAGGAGATGACCGCCGACGCGGTGGACACCCTGGGCTTCCTCGTCAACCGCCGCGTCGAGTGGGTGCCCGCGGCGCGGGAAGCCTTGCACCGGGCCGTCGAGAAGGCGTACGAAGCGGTCGGCGTCGAGCACGCCGATTGCGTGACCTTTAGCATCCCGTTCGCCCCCCCGCTGCCCCTCGAAGACGCCCAGACGCCGGCCCACCGCATCATCGAGCTGTTCCTGAGTGACGCCCGCGACGAGGACGTGCGGGACATCGTCATCCGTCGCGCGGGGCCGCGCATCGAGGTGCGCTTCTACCGCCCCGGGACTTCGGAGTACGACATTTGGGGCGGCTTTCCTCCGGCCGTTCACCTGCCGATGGTCAACCACTTCCGCCGGCTGGCCCGCCTGCCCCAGGACGGCACCGAGCCGGAGCAGTCCGGGATCTTCCGCTACCACTTCGGGTCGCGGTTTTACGACGTGGCCTTGCGCATCCAACCGGGCATTTCCGGCCCGCAAATCCACCTGACGATCCTGCCGTACCTGTCCGAGCCGACCATCGCCGTTAACCGCGTGGCGTAGTCCGGCCGGCAGCCGGTGGGCGAGTTGTGTGAACATCGCGTGAAAGATCGTGACGCTTTTCCGTTGACCTTCTCCCGCCCGGTTCATCATAATGTGAGTTGTAAACCTCGCCCGGAGCGGCGAGTCGATCGTTGCACTGCGGTCGGCCGCCGCGGTGCCAGTCCCGGAGGGACTGTTCGTGACGCGCCGTTGACATAAATATTGCCGTGCCGTTGGTGCTTTCGTCCTCGGTCCTTTGAACCCTGCCGACTCGCGAGGCAGGTTTGACGCCCGGTGGGGCCGGGGAGACCCGGTTCCCGCCCCGACTTGCTGAAGCTCTGGAAGTCCCGGTTTCCACTCGCCGGTTCGCCGTTTTCGGGCGACCGCCGGCGGGCGGAAACCGTCCGCCAACCCGCGTTGCAAAACGTCGGGCCGGCCCGTGCCCCGCGACCGCGGGTGGCGGTCGCCGGCCGGGGTCTCAGGGTCACCGGCCCGCCGAGCCGTACCGCACCGACGCGCCGTGAAGGAGCTGTTCGGATGGACAACCCCGCGCTCGTTGCCGGGCTGGCGGTACTCGTCACCCTCGCCCTGGTCGGCGTCGCCTACGCCCTGTTCCGCACGGTCGGCCGGGACGCCGCCGCGCCGGCCGCCGACACGCTGACCGCCCCCGCCCCGCTGCTCGTCCCGACCGGCCCGGCCGAGGCCGAGCAGGTCCGCCTCGGCGAGTCCCGCGCCCAGGCCATCATCGAGAACGCCCGCCGCGACGCCGAACGCCTCTTGAAGGACGCCGAGCACCGGGCCAAGGACGAGTCGTACCGCCGCCGCGAGGACCTGAACAAGGAACTCGACGCCGCCCGGACCGAACTCCGCGAGCAGGAACGCCGCGCCCAGAAGCGCGACGACGCGGCCGAGGACGCGGCCAAGGAACTCGCCCGCAAGGACAAGCAACTCGACGCCGCCCAGCGGAAGACGGCCGAGCAACTCGCAACCTTCGAGAAGAAGACGGTCGAACTCGACGCGGTCATCAAGCAGGAGACGAAGGCCCTGCACGACATCACCGGGCTGAGCCGCGAGGCGGCCGAGGCGACGTTGTTCGAGAAGCTCGAACGGGAGTTGACGACCGAGTTCGCGTCCCGCATCCAGAAGCACACCGACGTGCTGAAGTCCGAGTGCGAGGCGAAGGCCCGCGAGATCATCACGATCGCCCTGCAGCGGTACGCCGCCCAGCACACCGCCGACTCGACGGTCAGCACGGTGGACATCCCGGACGACCAGATGAAGGGCCGGATCATCGGCCGCGAGGGCCGCAACATCCGCACCTTCGAGAAGTGTACCGGGGTCGATGTGATCGTGGACGACACCCCCGGCGTCGTCGTCGTCTCGGCGTTCGACAACGTGCGCCGGGAGACGGCCCGCATCGCGCTCACGAAGCTGATCCAGGACGGCCGCATCCACCCGACGCGGATCGAGGAGGTCGTTCTCGAGACGCAACAAGAGATGGAGAAGACGATTCAGGAGGCCGGACAACAGGCGGTGCTCAACGCCGACGTGACGATGCCGCACGAGAAGATCGTCCACCTGCTCGGCCGCCTGAAGTACCGCACCAGTTACTCGCAAAACGTGCTGCTGCACAGCCTCGAAGTCGCGCACCTGTGCGGCATGATGGCGTCCGAACTCGGCCTCGACCCGCGGCTCGCCCGGCGGTGCGGGCTGTTGCACGACGTGGGCAAGGCGGCCGACCACGAGATGGAGGGCGGGCACCCCAAGGTCGGGGCCGAACTCGCCAAGCGGTACGGCGAGACGAGCAAGGAAGTCCTGCACGCCATCGCCGGCCACCACGACGACATTACCGTCGATCACATTTATACGGTCCTGGTCGCCGCGGCGGACGCCATCAGCGCCAGCCGGCCCGGCGCGCGGCGCGAGACCCTGGAGCGCTACGTCAAGCGCATGGCCGACCTCGAAGCGGTCGCGTGCGGCTTCCCGGAAGTGGACGCGGCGTTCGCCATCCAGGCCGGCCGCGAGTTGCGCGTCATCGCCAACTCGCACCGGACTTCGGACGCGGACGCGGTGCGCATCTGCCGGGAAATCGCCCGCGCCATCGAGGAGCAACTCGACTACCCTGGCGAGATCAAGGTGACCGTCATCCGCGAGATGCGCATCCTCGAAATGGCCAAGTAACCGCGAGGCTTCCGCGTGCGCTTCCTGTTCGTCGGCGACGTGGTCGGCAGCCCCGGCGTCAACTTCGTCGCCAAAGTCCTACCGGGCCTGCGCGCCAGCGAAGCCCTCGACTTTGTCGTCGTCAACGGCGAGAACGCGACCAACGGCTCCGGGCTGACCCCGCGCGACTACCGCAAGCTCCGCCAGTCCGGGGCCGACGCGATCACGCTGGGCGACCACATCTACAAGAAGTTCGAGATCGCCGAGGTCTTGAACACCCCCGCCGAGCCGATCGTCAAGCCGGCCAACTACCCGGCCGTCTCCCCCGGCCGCGACCACTGCACGCTGAGCGTCAACGGCGTGCGCGTGGTCGTGATCTCGCTGATGGGCCGCACGTACATGCGGGCCGTCGATTGCCCCTTCGCCGCCGCCGACCGCGTGTTGGCGACCGTCCCGCCCGGCAGCGTGATCGTCGTGGACGCCCACGCCGAGGCGACCGCCGACAAGTACCAACTCCTGCACCACCTCCAGGGCCGGGTGACGGCAATTCTCGGCACGCACACCCACGTCCCCACGGCCGACGAGCACGTCCGCAACGGCACCGCGTACATCACCGACGCCGGCATGACCGGCCCGCACGAGAGCATCCTGGGCCGCCGCGCCGACCGCGTCCTGGCGACCGCCACGACCTTCGAGCCGACGAGCTTCGACGTGGCCACCGGCGACGTGCGCCTGAACGGCGTGATCGTCGAGTGCGACGCGGCGACCGGGCGGGCGACGAGCATTCGGCGGCTGTGTGTGCGGGAAGGTTGAGTGGAGCGACGACGCACACGAGTCTCGTCCCGGCGAGCCAGGAGCGTGAGTACGCTTGATTGACGACGGCTTCGAGGTCGTCCGTCCGCGCGCCGGGATTCGACTAACCCCTCGGGGCGTTCTCGGATTACGATGGGCGGACCTGCCTGGTCGGCTCCTGCCGGCGTCTCTCTCGTTCGGGGTTCTCGCATGCGTCGCTCGCTGTTCGGCGTCCTCGGTCTGCTCGTCACGTCGGTCGCGTTGGCCCAACCGCAGGGGAACCCACTGCCGCAGCCGCGGATTTCGAGCGTCTTCCCGGTGGGCGTTCGCGCCGGCACGGCCGTCGAAGTCACCGTCACCGGGACCGACCTCGACGACGCCACGGGGCTGTTGTTCTCGCACCCGGGGTTGAAGGCGACGGTGATCGTGCCGCCGGAGCCGAAGGTCGATCCGAAGGCGAAGGCCCCGCCGGCGGTGAAGGTCAACCCGAAGAAGGGGCCGCCGCCGACCGCGTCGAAGTTCCAAATCACCGCCGACAAGGGCGTGCCGGCGGGGAGTTACGACCTGCGCGTCGTCAACGCCTACGGGGTCAGCAACCCCCGGCTGTTCACCGTCGGGGTGCTGCCCGAGGTCAACGAGGTCGAGCCGAACGACGAGGCGACGAACCTGACCGTCCCGGCCGGGTTGACGGGGGCCGCGTCGCTGGGCGTGCCGCCGAAGAACGTGCCGCACGCCCAGCGGGTGAGCCTGGGCACGACGATCAACGGCATCCTGGGGTCCGGCACGGACGTCGATTACTCGGTCTTCTTCGGCAAGGCCGGGCAGCGGGTGCTCGTCCACTGCGCCACGTCGGCCATCGACAGCCGCGCCCGGCCGCTCGTCGAACTCTTCGACGCGGCCGGCAAGCGGCTCGCGGAGAACCGCAACGCCGTCGAGAACGACGCCCTGGCCGACGCGGTCCTCCCGGCCGACGGGGACTACTTCGTCCGCGTCGCGGAGTTCGCCTACCAGCAGGGCGGGCCGGACTACTTCTACCGCCTGACGGTCTCGACCGGCCCGTGGATCGACGCCGTCTTTCCGCCGGTCGTCAACCCCGGCAGCACGACGGCCGTGACCGTCTACGGCCGCAACCTGCCCGGCGGCAAAGTCGTCCCCGGGCTGACCCTCGACGGCCGGCCGGTCGAGGCGATCACGACGACCATCGCCGCGCCCAAGGACGCGACCGCCCTGACCTTCCGCGGCCGCGTCGCCCCGCCGCAGGGGTTGCAAGACGGGTTCGAGTTCCGGCTGCCGGCGGCGCTCGACCCGGCCGGCCAGTCGAACGCGGTGCTGGTGTTCCTCAGCCCGGCGAAGATCGTCCTCGAAGGCGCGGCCCGGCACGACAAGCCCGAGACGGCGGAGGCGGTCGCCGTGCCGTGCGACGTGGTCGGCCGCATCGACCGCCGGTACGACCGGGACTGCTACAAGTTCGCGGCCAAGAAGGGGGACGTGTCCGTCCTCGACGCCGTCGCCGAGCGGATCGGCAGCGACGCCGACCTGTCCGTGCGGCTGCGGGACGACAAGGGCAAGGAGCTGGCCGGGGAACTCGACGACGACGCGGACACCCTGCACCCGACCGGCTTCTTCACGCGGACCGGCGACCCGGCCCCGTTCAAGTTCACCGCCCCGGCCGACGGCACGTACACGGTCGTCGTCAGCAGCATCGACGCGAACGTGAACTTCGGCCCGCGCTGTTTCTACCGGCTGCGGATCGGCGTGCCCGCGCCGGACTTCCGCCTGGTGGTCATGGCCCGGAGCCGGGAGTTGCCCGCGACCGTGCTGGCGCTGGCCGACGGCGAGACGGCGTTCGACGTGTTCGTCGCCCGCCGCGACGGCTTCACCGGCCCGGTCGCGGTGAGTGCGACCGGTCTGCCGGCCGGCGTCACGGTCAAGCCGCTGACGGTGACCGGCTCGTCGCGGTGGGGCACGCTCGTGGTCAGCACTGCGGGCAAGCCGGCCGACTTCGAGGGGATCGTGACGATCACCGGAACGGCCACCCTCGACGGCAAGTCGGTGACCCGGGAGGCGCGGCCGGCGTCGATCATCTGGGGCGTGCCGGGCCAGCAGAACGTGCCCACCATGACCCGCCTCGACCAGCAAACCCTGCTCGTCGTCCGCGGCGCGAAGACGCCGTTCCGCCTCACGGCCGACGCGGCCGGGATCGTCGTCAAGACGAAGGCGAAGGACGGCAAGGAGGTGGACGAGAAGCCGACCGGGCCGGTCTTCGTCAAGCCGGGGGACAAGCTGACCGTCCCCGTGAAAGTTCTGTGGCAAAGCCCGGACGCGCGGGAAGCCCCCGTCAACGTCCTCGCCGAGCCGACGCAGCCGAACCCCAACGCGGCCGGGATCACGGTCAACAACAACCAGCCGCTCGGCATCGCCAAGGACAAGACCGACGCGGCCCTGACGCTCGACGTGAAGGCGAACGCGGTGCCCGGCCCGGTCACGATCAGTCTGCGCGGCGAGACGACCATCAACTACCTGCGCGACCCGGCGCAGAAGGACAAGAAGATCGTCACGACGGTCGCCGCCTTCGCCGCGCCGTTCACCGTCACCGTGCTGCCGGTGGCCGTCGTCAAGGTCACCGTCGTGCCCCCGGCGGGCGGGTTGAAGCCCGGGGCGACCGGCGAAGTGACCGTCCGCGTCGAGCGGCTGAACGACTTCGCCGGCGAGTTGAAAGTCAGCGTCGCCCTCCCCAAGGAGTCGAAGGGCGTGACGGTGGCCGACGGCGTGATTGCGGCGGCGGCGGTCGAGGTGAAGCTGCTCGTGAGCGTGGCCAAGGACGCCAAGCCGGGGCCGCTGGCGAACCTGCCGGTGACCGTCACCGGGACGGTCCACGACAAGTTCCCGATCCCGACCGAGGCGAAGGTGACGCTGGTCGTCGCGGCCGCCGGGAAGTGAGTGCGGCCGGGGAAACGAAAACGGCGGGCTGTTGCCCGCCGCTCGCACCGCGTGTCCGGCCCGCGTTAGTAGCGGAGCGAGACCGTGAAGTTGACGCCTTGGTACCAGAACGAGGTCGTGTTGCCGACGGGGTTCGGCGTCACCACGCCGTTGTTCGCCCCGTACGACCCGCTCAGCGGGATGACCGACGGGTTGATCGTCGTGCTGTACTGCTCGCTCGGCCGGACGACGCTGTTGATGTACAGGAAGTTGTACCCGACGCTCGTCGTCAGCCAGCTCCGCCACGTGTACCCGAGGTTGATGCCGACTTCGGGCACGACGGCGAACTTGTCCTGGCTGTACCGGCCGTTGTTCGTGGCGTTGGCGTACATGCCGGCCTGGATGACCGACAGGTCGGGGCTGTTCGGCCCGGTCAGGGTGCTCGTGCCGCGGACGTCGATCCGCTGGTTGACGACGCCGAGGGCGACCTTACCCGTGGCGTTCACGTACCAGTTGTTCATGCGCAACTCGGTGTTCAGGCCGAGTTGCCCGCCGTAGAAGCGGTTGTACGTGTCGAACCGGTCGGTGACGCCGATGACCGACCCGGCCCCGTACAGCTTGCCGTCGAACGCGGCCGTCGAGTTCCCGACCAGGGTGCTGCTCTGGTCGATGCGCAACTGCTCGTGGACGTCCAGGTACCGGAAGCCGGAGATCAGGTTGACGTTCCACAGGCACAGTTCGTCCGGGCAACTGCGGAACAGGTTGACCATCGGCCCGCCCTCCGCACCCCAGACTTGCGTGCTGTTCTCGACGCTGACGCGGCCGGCCAGGTACGTCGGGAACGACACGAGGAGCACGTCCGGCAAGCCGGTCGCGGCGTTCACGAACGGGCGGGCCAACAGCGGCTGGCCGGTCGAGTCCGACGAGGTCTGGAAGTCGTTGCTCTTGGACTCGGTGAAGAAGCCCGACATGTAGTACCCGTACCGCCGGGCCTCGTCGGTCCAGATGCCGCCGGTGATCCGCGCCCCGTTCACCACGCCGACGCCCAGGTCGGTCCGGGAGTGCAGAACCAGGGTGCTCGTGTTCCCCAGGACGCCGCCGGCGAGCGGAGCGCTCGTGGTCACGAACGGGAAGGTCGCGTTCTGGGACTTGGTGAACCCGAGGACGTAGTCGAACGTGACCCAGGCGCGGGCCGCGAGCCGGCCGTTGACGCCCTGCGGGTCGGTGAACGGCGGCGTCCAGGACTGCTGGCCGTGCGGGCCGGCTGGGTACCCGGGCATCCCGCCGTTCGGGTCGCCCATGCCGGCCCCCGGCATCCCGGGTCCGCCCATGCCCGGGCCGCCCATTCCGGGTCCGCCCATTCCGGGTCCGCCCATGCCCCCGTACGGCATCCCGCCGGGCATCGACTCCATCGCGGCGGGCATCGCCCCGCCGCCCGGGCCGATCGGTGCGGGCGGCGGAATGCCCGGACCCTGGGCGAGTGCCGAGGCAGCCCCCGCCGCGAACGCCGCAATCGACCCCAGAATCTTCTTTCGCATGGCATCCCCCAAGACTGCGGCACCCGAGTGAGGCGCACGGACTGCTCTAGCGGTTACATTCGGCACGACCCGACGCCGAACATGAGGCAGATCGGGCAGACTCCCCGCAGGCGGCGGAGTCGGCACAACCCGCCCCCTTGCCAGAAGTCCCGATCTCGCCCAGCTTGCACCGTCGACCCGTTCAGCCGCCGGCCGCAAGGCAAATGCCGCCGGCCGGCCGGCGAAGCCCTGATGACGGTCCCGCTCCCGACGAGGTTCCCATGAACGCGGTCGCCCAATCGCTCGCCCCGGACAGTCGGCTCCAGGGCGGGGCGTACCGCGTCCTGGACGTGATCGGCCGGGGCGGGTTCAGCTTCGTCTACCGCGCCCTCGACCGGGACGGCAACACGGTCGCCATCAAGGAACTGTTCCCGCCCGAAGCCCGCCGCAAGACCTTCTTCGGCCTCTGGACCCGCCAGGCCGTGCGCAAGACCCGGGACTGGCGCGAGTTGTCCCGCCGCGCCCGCGCCGAGTTCGCCCTGGTCCAGTCCCTGCGGCACCCCAACGTCGTCCGCGTCCTCGAACTGTTTGAAGAGAACGGCACGCTCTACATCGTCATGGAACTGCTCAGCGGCACGACCCTGCACGAGCACCTCGGCAAGCACGGCGGGCTGGGCGAGGCGGACGCCGTCGTCATCGGCACGGCCGTCGGGTCGGCCCTGGCGGCGGCCCACGCCAAAGGGGTCGTCCACCGGGACGTGAAGCCGGGCAACATCATGACGTGCGACGACGGCCGCATCGTGCTCCTCGACTTCGGCATCGCCAAGAGCTTCGCCCGGTCGGACGCGCGGTCGCAGGTCGGCACCGAGTGCTACATGGCCCCCGAGCAGGTCCGCGGCGAACGCCAGACGAGTGCCGTCGATTTGTACGGCCTGGGGGCGACGATCTACCACACGCTGACCGGCCACGCCCCCGTCCGCGCCGAGGACCGTCGGGCCGGCACGCGGCTGCCCCCGCCGGCGGAACTGGCCCCGCACGTCAGTGTGGCCGTGTCGAACGCGGTCATGCGGGCACTGTCGATGGCCCCGGCGGCCCGGCAAACGAGCGTGATGACGTTCGCGGAAGAGTTGCGCGGCGTGCCGCGAGCGCTGGCCGCCCAAGCCCCGGCGACCGGCGAACGGTGGTGTTGGTGGAAGCCGCTCGTCATCGTCGGGCTACTGGCCGTCCTGGCCCTCCTGCTGAAGAATTGGTAGGACTGTCAATCCGAGGCGTGACCCGGTCGGACCGGCCGACTCGAAGCCGCGCGACGCGGCGGCGGAGGCCGATCCCATGCGTCACGCGGTCCGAACCCTGCCGGCGATTCTCGCGCTCGCCCTGGCGCTGGCCGCCGGCGCGAAGTCGCCCGCCGACGTTGACCCGGCGGTGACGCACTGGGCGTTCCGCCCGGTCGTGCGGCCGCCGGTGCCGACGCCTCGCGCCGGCGCGGCCCGCAACCCGATCGACGCGTTCGTCCTCGCCCGGCTCGACAAAGTCGGGGTGACGCCGTCCCCCGAGGCGGACCGCGTCACCCTACTGCGGCGGGTCAGCCTCGACCTGACCGGGCTGCCGCCGACCCCGGACGAGGTGGCCGCGTTCGCGGCGGACGTGCGGCCGGACGCCTTCGCGCGGCAGGTCGATCGGCTGCTGGCCTCCCCCCATTACGGCGAGCGGTGGGGCCGCGTCTGGCTCGACCTGGCCCGGTACGCCGACACCAACGGGTTCAGCGTCGATTCGCCGCGGTCGATCTGGGCGTACCGCGACTGGGTGCTGACTGCCCTGAACGCCGACCTGCCGTTCGACCAGTTCACGGTCGAGCAACTGGCCGGCGACCTGCTGCCGGACGCCACCCGGGGCCAGCGCGTCGCCACCGGCTTCCACCGCAACACCCTCGTGAACGAGGAAGGCGGCGTCGATGTCGAGCAGTTCCGCGTCGAGGCCGTCGTCGATCGCGTGAACACCACCGGCGGCGTCTGGCTCGGCCTGACCGTCGGCTGCTGCCAGTGCCACAACCACAAGTTCGACCCGATCTCGCAGCGCGAGTACTACCGGCTGCTGGCGTTCTTCAACAACCAGGACGACGCCGACCTCTTCCTCGACCCGCCCGACGCGAAGGCCGACCCGAAAGTCCCGGTGAAGAAACCGGCGGGGCCGAAGACGCTGGTCCTGGCGGAGCGGGCCGTGCCCCGCGAGACGCACGTCATGCTCGGCGGGGACTTCACCCGCAAGGGCGTCAAGGTCGCCCCGGGGACGCCGGCCGTGCTGCCCCCGTTACCGAAACTCGACCGCCGGCCGACCCGCCTCGACCTCGCCCGCTGGCTGGTCGGCCCGGAGAATCCCCTGACCGCGCGGGTCTTCGTCAACCGCGTCTGGGGCGTCTACTTCGGCACCGGCCTGGTCGCTACCGAGAACGACTTCGGCACCCAGGGAACGCCGCCGACGCACCCCGAACTGCTCGACTGGCTGGCCGCCGAGTTCGTCCGCCTGAAGTGGTCGCAGAAGGCGTTCCACAAGCTCGTCGTCACGTCCGCGACCTACCGGCAGGCGTCGAAGGTGCGGCCGGACCTGGCGGACGGCGACCCGCGCAACCTCTTACTCGCCCGGCAAACCCGGCTCCGCCTGGACGCCGAACTGGTGCGGGACGTGGCCCTCGCGGCGAGCGGGCTGCTCGACCCCAAGGTCGGCGGGCCGAGCGTCTACCCGCCGCAACCGGCCGGGTCGGGCCGGGTCACCCAGGTCAACCGCGCCTGGACGGTCAGCCCCGGCGGGGACCGCTACCGCCGCGGCCTGTACACGCACTTCCAGCGGTCGGCCCCGCACCCGGCGCTGACCGCCTTCGACGCCCCGGACGCGACGACGACCTGCACCCGCCGCACCCGCTCGACGACCCCGCTGCAAGCCCTGACGCTGTTGAACGACCCGGGCTTCGCCGAGTTCCCGTACGGCCTCGCCGACCGGCTGTTGGGGCCGCCCGCCGGCACCCCGGCGACCCGCGTCGCGGCGGCGTTCAAGGTCTGCCTGGGCCGCGAACCTTCGGCCCCGGAAGCGAAGCGGTTACTGGCGTTCGGCGTGCAACAGCAGGCGCACTTCGCCGCCCACCCGGACGACGCGAAGGCGCTTCTCGCCGCCGATTCCCCCGCCGCGAAAAAGCTGGCGGTCCGGGCCGGCGTGCCGGACGATGTCAAGGCGGCGACGGTGCTGCTGGCCCGTGCGGTTCTGAATCTGGACGAGTTCATCACCCGGGAGTAGCCGCCGTGGACCCGACCGACCCGCCCCTGGCGACGACCCGCCGGCACTTCTTCCGCGACTGCGTCGTCGGCGTCGGCACCCTCGCGCTCGCCTCGATGCTGGCCCGCGACGGCGCGGCCGCGGACGCGCCGCCCGCGCGCGGGGCCGTGCCCAAGCTGCACCACCCGGCCAGGGCCAAGTCGATCATCTTCCTGTTCATGGCCGGCGCGCCCAGCCAGTTCGAGCTGTTCGAGCCGAAGCCGGAGTTGCAGAAGCTGCACGGCGAACCGATCCCGGACTCGTTCACCAAGGGCCGCCGCTTCGCCTTCATGAACACCTTCTCCAAGGACAAGCCGAAGCTGCTGGGCACCAAGCACAAGTTCAAAAAGTACGGCGACGGCGGGCTGGAAGTGTCCGACCTGATGCCCCACTTCGGCACGATCGTGGACGACGTGTCCTTCGTCCGCACGATGGCCACGGACGTGTTCAACCACGCCCCGGCCAAGCTGTTCATGAACAGCGGGTCGCAACAGTTCGGCCGGCCGAGCATGGGCAGTTGGCTGACCTACGGCCTGGGCAGCGAGTGCCAGGACCTGCCCGGCTTCGTCGTCCTCCAGTCCGGCCCGCGCGGGCCGCGCGGTGGGGTGCAGAACTGGGGCAGCGGCTTCCTGCCGAGCGCGTACCAGGGCGTGCCGTTCCGCTCGACCGGCGACCCGGTGGTCAGCCTCGGCTCGCCCCCCGGCGTCACGCCCGCCCGGCAGCGCGACACCCTCGACCTCCTCGGCGACCTGAACCGGCTCCGCCAGGACGAGACCAACGACCCCGAAACCCTCAGCCGCATCGCCTCCTACGAGATGGCCTTCCGGATGCAGTCGAGCGCCCCGGACTTGATCGACTTGTCGAAGGAGACGAAGGAAACGCTCGCCCTGTACGGCGCGGAGCCGGGCAAGCCGTCCTACGCCAACAACTGCCTGCTGGCCCGCCGGCTGGTCGAGCGGGGGGTCCGGTTCGTCCAGCTCTACCACACCGACTGGGACCACCACGGCGACAAGAACCTGCACCTCGGCGAGCCGCTCGAAAAAATCTGCAAGGAGGTCGATCGGGCGAGCGCGGCGCTGGTCCTCGACCTCAAGCGGCGCGGCCTCCTGGACGACACGCTGGTCGTCTGGGGCGGCGAGTTCGGCCGCACGCCGATGGGCGAAATCCGCGAGCTGGTCGGCCGCAACCACCACACCGACGCCTTCCCGATGTGGCTGGCCGGCGGCGGCGTGAAGAAGGGCTACGTCCACGGCACCACGGACGAGTTCGGCTTCGCCGCGACCGACGGCAAGGTCCACGTCCACGACTTGCAGGCGACCATCCTGCACCAGTTCGGCCTGGACCACGAGAAGCTGACGTACCGCTTCCAGGGCCGCAACTTCCGCCTGACCGACGTCGCCGGCGAAGTCGTCCGCCCCCTGCTCAGCTAGAGCGGAGTTCGAGTTTGCGTCCCGTGTCGTCGATCCAGTCGAACGCCGCGGGCTTCAGCAAGGTTTTCGGCTCCGCCGCAGGCGACTCGTGTTAGAGCGGAGTTCGCGTCGGTGTAGCGGTCTCATTGGGGGACGTAGGCCGGGTACCCACAAGGGACGCAGGCTCTGCCAATAAGCTCAGTTTTTTCCTGGCTCAGTATGCCTGCATCTTTGTTG